>NZ_JBHUSC010000003.1:0-44417 GCF_042673805.1 Streptomyces sp. NPDC057010
GGAGCCCCGGCCTTGAGCCGCACCTGCCGACTCAGGCCGGCCAAATCCAGCCCCGCCGGCGTTTGAGGCGCGGGGTCCGGGGCGGAGCCCCGGCACGGTCATCAGCAACGCTTATCGTGCGTGCGCGAACAATCGTTGGCGCTGAACCGCATGGCCCCCGCAGGATGATCCCCATGACCACCGCACCCGCAGTAGCCCGCATCGCCCTAGTCGGCGACCGCTCCCCGCACGTGAAGTCCCACACCCGGATCCCCCTCCTCTTCGACGCCCTCGCCTCCCGCGACGGGCTCGTGCTCGACGCCTACTGGATTCCCACCGGCGACGCAGCCGCCGAGGCCTCCGCCGGGACGCTGGGGCGGTTCGACGCCGTGTGGGTGCTGCCCGGCAGCCCCTACGTCAGTGAGGCCGGCGCGCTGGCCGCCATCCGGGTGGCCCGGGAGGAGGGGATCCCCTTCCTCGGCACCTGCGGCGGCTTCCAGCACGCGCTGCTGGAGTACGCCCGCACCGTCTGCGGGCTGACGGACGCCGCGCACGCCGAGAACGACCCCGGCGCGGCGGACCTGCTGATCGCCCCGCTCGCCTGCTCGCTCGTCGGGCACCAGGGCCTCGTACGGGCCGAGCCCGGTTCCCTCGCCGAGTCCGCGCTCGGCGCGGAGCGGTCCATGGAGCACTACCACTGCAATTACGGGCCCGCCCCCCGGCACCTGCCCGCGCTCGCCGCGCACGGCCTGCGGCTGTCGGGGCACGACGAGGACGGCCAGGTGCGCATCGTCGAGCTGCCCGGGCACCCCTTCTTCCTGGCGACGCTGTTCCAGCCGGAGCTGCACGGGGACGGGACGCAGCCGCACCCGATCGTCCGGGCCCTGGCCGCGGCCGCTGTGACCCACGCCACCGCCGCGCGCCCTGCCGCCGCCGTAGCGGAATAACGCGTCGCAGGACCACCCCGCTGATCGGCTATGCTGTGCATGCACATCGAACGGGTGGTCCGCCGCCCTTCGTGGTGGGTGTAGCTCAGTTGGTAGAGCACCTGGTTGTGGTCCAGGTGGCCGCGGGTTCAAGTCCCGTCACTCACCCTGTTGGCCCTGTAGGGGCACGAGGTCTCCTCGTGCCCCTACAGGCGTTATCCGGCGAGGAAGGCCTCGACCTCGGTGACGAAGGCCACCGGGGTCTCGTGCGGCGGGTAGTGGCCCGCGCCCGGGAGGGTGCGGATGCGGGAGTTCGGGTACCAGAGCTGCCAGGTCGCCCGCATGACGTCGGCGGTGAGCGCGAGGTCGTACTCGCCGACGAGGACGAGCACCGGGACGGTGTTGCCCTTCACGGCGGAGGACAGGTCGAGCGGCTGCCAGCTCGCGAGGTATCCGGCGAAGGCCTCGGGGCGGGAGACGGCCAGGGAGTGGGCGACCATGCGCTCCAGCCAGTGGCGGCTGGCGCGGTGGCCGGTGACCAGGTCGAGGATGGTCCGGCGCTTCTCGGGGTCCTCGGCGGCGCCGTAGAACAGGGCGTGGGTCGCGTCGTCCATCGCGTAGGGCGCAGCCGGGACCGGGGTGAGCCCGATCAGCTTTTCGATGCGCTCGGGTGCGCGGACCAGGACCTGCTGGGCCGCCTTGCCGCCCATGGAGTGGCCGAGGAGGGAGAAGGTGTCCCAGCCGAGCTGGTCGGCCAGTTCGAGCACGTCGTCGGCGATCTCGGGGAGGGTGTGGCGGCCGGGGACGTCCCGGCGGTCGCCGTAGCCGCGGTAGTCGAGGAAGGCGTACGAGAACCCGTGCGGGTCCAGGTAGTCGAGCACGGAGCCCCAGTTGGCGCAGGTGCCGAACCAGTCGTGCAGCACGATGACGCGGACGGGCCCGGTGCCGATCCTGCGGTGGGCGATGGCCATGCGTTCTCCCTCGGTGACGGGGTGGAGAAGACCGACGCCGTACCTCTTGCCCGCCGGACCAGCCGTCACACGCCCGTGAAGTCGACGCGGCGTCGACTTCACGGGCGGGGGCGGATCAGACGGTCTTGATCGCCGGGTCGGAGACGCCCGGGGCGCCCGTCTCGACGTGGCCGGCGAAGCGGCGCAGGAAGGTGGTGTCCGCGTCGGAGACCACCTTGACGTCGTACCAGCGGCCCGTGGTGCGCAGGTCCACCGTGTGGGAGACCGTGCCGCCGGCGAGGACCTTGAAGGTCTGGGACGCGCCGCCGTAGGCGTTGGTGACGGTGAGGTTGACCGCGGCCGAGCCGGAGTTGGTCAGGGTCAGGGCCAGGTTGCCGGCGGCGTCCACGTGGCGGGCCGTGACCTCGGGGCCGGCCTTCTTCGCCGGGCCCTTCCAGGTGCGCAGGAATCCGTTGGGGCCCCACACCGTGAGGTTGATCTGGTTGCCGGTGGAGCTGCTGGTGCTCCACGTGTCCGAGAGGGTCTTGCCGGCCTCGACCGTGTAGGGCCAGGGGCCGTCCGTGCGGTTGCCCGAGGTGCTGTGGAAGTGGGCGCCCAGGGAGGGGCCGCTGGAGAAGGTCAGGGTGAACTTGCCCGTGCTGACGGTGGCCTTGCCGTCCACGTACGGGCTGTAGCCCAGCGCGCGGGTGGGCTTGGCGCCGGCCTCCTGCTTCGGCAGGGTGCCCGTGGCCGGCGGGACCGGGTGGTAGGACGGGTGGGTGTTGTGGTCCGGCGGGATGTAGCCCGCCGTGGAGGGCAGGGCCGCGGGGGTCGCGTCGGCCTGGCTGAAGTCGAAGGCCGAGGTCAGGTCGCCGCAGACGGCCCGGCGCCACGGCGAGATGTTGGGCTCCTGCACCCCGAACCGCTTCTCCATGAAGCGGATCACCGAGGTGTGGTCGAAGGTCTCGGAGCAGACGTAGCCGCCCTTGCTCCACGGGGAGACCACGATCATCGGGACGCGCGGGCCGAGACCGTACGGGCCGGCCGCGTAGCCGCCGCCCCCGGCGTACAGGTCCTTCGACACGTCGGCCGTGGACAGGCCCCACGCCGAGGAGGCCGGCGGGTACGGCGGGACCACGTGGTCGAAGAAGCCGTCGTTCTCGTCGTAGGTGATGAACAGGGCCGTCTTCGCCCAGACCGCGGGGTTCGAGGTGAGCGCGTCGAGGACCTGCGAGATGTACCAGGCGCCGAAGTTGACCGGCCAGTTCGGGTGCTCGCTGAAGGCCTCGGGGGCGGCGATCCAGGAGACCTGGGGCAGGGTGCCGGCCGTCACGTCGGCGCGCAGCCGGTCGAAGTAGCCGTCGCCCGCCTTGACGTTTGTGCCGGTCCGGGCCTTCTCGTACAGGGCGCTGCCGGGCTGGGCGTTGCGGTAGCTGTTGAAGTACAGCAGCGAGTTGTCGCCGTAGTTCCCGCGGAAGGCGTCGGTGATCCAGCCCCAGGAGCCGGCCGCGTTCAGGCCGTCGCCGATGTCCTGGTAGATCTTCCAGGAGACCCCGGCGGACTCCAGGCGCTCGGGGTAGGTCTTCCAGCCGTACCCGGCCTCCTGGTTGCCGAGGACCGGGCCGCCGCCCGTGCCGTCGTTACCCGTGTGGCCCGTCCACATGTAGTAGCGGTTGGGGTCGGTGGCGCCGATGAAGGAGCAGTGGTAGGCGTCGCAGACGGTGAAGGCGTCGGCGAGGGCGTAGTGGAACGGGATGTCGTTCCGGGTCATGTAGGACATGGTCGTGGCCGTCTTGGCCGGGACCCACTTGTCGTACTTACCGTTGTTGTACGCCTGGTGGCCGCCGGCCCAGTCGTGGTTCAGGCCCTCCACGAACTGCATGCCGAGGTCGTTGACCTGCGGGTTGAAGGGGAGGATGTCCTTGGTCCCGTTGGACTGGTAGAAGACGGACTTGCCGTTGTCCTGGAGGACCGGGCGGGGGTCGCCGAAGCCGCGGACGCCCTTCATCGCACCGAAGTACTGGTCGAAGGAACGGTTCTCCTGCATCAGGACGACGATGTGCTCGATGTCCTGGATCGTCCCGGTGCTGCCCTGCGCCGGGATGGCGGCGGCGCGCGCGATGCTCTCGTTGAGCATCGCGGCGGCGGCGGTGCCACCGGCGATCTGGAGGAACCTGCGGCGGTTGAGTTCTGCCATGGCGTGACGACCTCTGCGGGTGAGGGGGGAGTCGAGGGGCGCCCCAAGGACAGCGGCCCAGGGGGACCGGACGGAGATCCTTGTCTGACACCTGGCCGTACAGCCGGAGAACGGAAGGTCGCTCGCCGCCGGCCCGCGCGTCTGGCGAAGACGGTAGGGGAACCACCCTGCGCGCAACAGCCCCCGGAACCACTCCACTTCACGTAGGTGCTGGTGACGGGGGGTACTCATCCGGCCGCCGGACCGATCTGAGCATCCGTACTCAGGACCGGGAGATGACGGCTTGTCATCGTGTGGGCATGCCCTTCCAGCCAAGTGACCGCCGGCCGCGCGCCGGGATAACCGCCGTCGGCACCCTGTTGCCCGAGGAGGTCCTGTCCTCGGACGACCTCATGCGGGAGGTGGCCCGCCGCAGCGGCCTCACGCTGCCGCCGACCCTGCTGAGGCAGGCCACCGGGATCGTCACCCGCCGGGTCGCGGGCGAGGGGGTGTACGCCTCCACGCTCGCGGTGGGCGCCGCCCGGCGGGCGCTGGACGCGGCGGGGCTCGACCCGCTCGACATCGACCTGCTGCTCTTCGCCTCCGCCTCCCGCGACCTCGTCGAGCCCGCCACCGCGCACATCGTGCAGGACGCACTGGGCTCGCGGGCCCACGCCCTGGACGTGACCAACGCCTGCAACAGCTTCGTGAACGGGATCGACCTCGTCCGGTCGATGGTCCTGTCGGGTCGGGCGCGGCGGGCCCTGGTGGTCACCGGGGAGACCCCGAGCCGGGCCGTACGGCACTCCCCCGCCGACCTGGCGCAGTTCCGCGACGGCTTCGCCGGCTACACCTTCGGTGACGCCGGGGCGGCCGTGGTCGTGGAGGCGGTGGAGCGGGGCGGGATCCTCGACGTGGACAGCGAGACCCACTCCGAGCACTGGGAGGTGGGGGGCATCCCGGGTGGCGGTTCGCGCCACCCGCGCGGGGACGAGCACACCTACTTCCGCGGGGACGGGCACGAACTGCGGGGCGTCTTCGAGAAGGTGGGCACGGCCGTCATCGACCGGACGCTGCACCGCACGGGCATGGAGTGGGACGGCTTCGCCAAGGTGCTCGTGCACCAGGTGACCGTGCCGTACGTGGAACGGTTCGCGGAGCTGACCGGGGTGCCGGCGGGGAAGCTGGTGGTGACCGTGCCCGAGCTCGGCAACGTCGCGAGCGCGAGCATCGGGATCCAGCTGGACCGGATCTTCGGTGGACTGGGCTCCGGGGAACGGGTGTTGTTCGTGGGCCTGGGCGGCGGGATCAGCATCATGACGATGGTCTGGGAGAAGTCGTGAGCGGAGCGCGGCGGATGTGGGTCGTGGTGCCCGCGCACGAGGAGGAGGCCCGCCTCGCGCAGACCCTGCGGGCGCTGGCCGCGCAGCGGGACCGGGACTTCACCCTGCTGGTCGTCGACAACGCCTCCGCCGACCGCACCGGCGCCATCGCCCGGGAGTTCGCGGCGGGCGCGCCGTTCCCGGTGGAGGTGATCGAGGAGCCGGAGAAGGGGGTCGGCTCGGCGGTGGACACCGGCTTCCGGTACGCGATCGGC
This sequence comes from Streptomyces sp. NPDC057010, assembly GCF_042673805.1. Lineage (NCBI taxonomy): Bacteria > Bacillati > Actinomycetota > Actinomycetes > Kitasatosporales > Streptomycetaceae > Streptomyces > Streptomyces sp. NPDC057010. The sequence goes on from NZ_JBHUSC010000003.1 coordinate 5,629, forward strand.
CGCGGCGCGGCCCTGCTCGCCCGTACGGACGCCGACTGCCTGCCCCGGCCCGGCTGGACCCGCGCGGCCCGCACCGCGCTCACCGAACGCCCCGGGCTGGTGTGCGGGCGGGTCACGGCCCGGCGCGACGAGCACGGGCCGCTCGGCCGGGCCGGCTTCGCCCTGCTCGTGGCGCTCGCCGCTCTCTTCGGGCGGCTGCGGCCCGGGCATGCCCGCCGCAAGGGCTTCCGGGCCCCCTACCGCATGCACGCCGGCAACAACATGGCCATCACGGCCGAGCTGTACCTGGCCGTGGGCGGCATGCCCCGGCGCCCCTCGCCGACCGACCGGCTCTTCCTCAACGCCGTCCGCCGCCACACCGACCGGATCACCCACCGCCGGGACATGGTCGTGGAGAACTCCACGCGGCGCCTACGCGCCTACGGGCTCGCCGGCACCGCCCGCTGGTACCTCGACCAGGGCAGCGGCACGCACGGAACGGATCCCCGCTGATGCTGGACCGCCTCGACCACGCGCTGCGCAGCCGCCCCGAGCGGCCCGCCGTGCTCACCGCCACCCGGACCGGGGCGCCGCGGATCCGTGCCACCCGCGGCGAACTCGCCGGGCTGTCCGACGCGTTCGCGGCCGCGCTGCACGCGCGCGGCCTGCGCGCCGGGGACACCGTCGGCGTCGCCGTGCGCCCCGGGCCGCGGGCCCTGGCCGTGCTGCTCGCGCTGTGGCGGCTCGGGCTGCGCGGGGCCGTGCTCGACCCGGGCGCGGGGCCCGACGTACTGCGGGCGCGGCTGGCGCTGGCCCGGCCCTCACTGGTGCTGGCCGACGCTGCCGCGCAGGCGGTGGCGGGCTGGGCCCGGCCGCTGGCCCGGCGGGCGCACCTCGCGCTGCCGGACCTGGCCGAGCTGGGGCCGGTGGCCACGGTCGGGCGGCGGCTGCCCGGCTGCGCGCCCGCGCTGGATCCGGCCGCGCCGCGTACGGGCGTTCCGGTGCACGGGGACCACGACGGGGACGCGGTGATCGTGTTCACCTCGGGGACCACCTCCCGGCCCCGGGCCGTGGTCCACAGCCGGTCCGGCCTGGCCGCCGGCATGGCCACCGTCGCCTCGCTCTTCGACGCCCGCGGGGAGGAACCGGTGCTCGGCGGCACCTTCTTCGTCCTGGTCCCCGCGCTCACGCGCGGCGCGCCCGTCGCCCTGCCGGCCCGCGAACCGAAGGTATTGGCACGGCAGTTGGACCGGCTGCGGCCGCAGGACACCTATCTGACCCCGCCGCAGCTGCGCGACGCCCTGGCCGCAGGGGCCAGGTTCCACGGGCGGGTGTGGACGGGTTCGGCCCCCGCGAGCGCGGAGCTGCTGGAGCGGGTGCGGGGCGCGGGCGCGGCAGAGGCGTGGGGGGTGTACGCGCTGACCGAGCTGTTCCCCGCCGCCGCGGTCGAGGCCCGGGAGAAGTCGGCCTTCGAGGGACCGGGCGACCTGGTCGGCGCCCCGCTGCCCGGGGTCGTCGCCAAGCCCGACGCGGACGGGCAGCTACTCCTGGCCGGGGCCGCGGCCCGGGACCGCTACCTCGGCGAGGAGCCCGACGCGTGGGTCCGTACGGGCGACCGGGCGCGGCTGGACGGGGCCGGCCGGATCGTCCTCGAAGGCAGGGTCAAGGACATGGTGCTGCGGCGGGCCGAGAACATCTACCCGGGCCTGTACGAACCGGCCCTCCACGTCCCGGGGGTGGAGCTGGCCGTCCTGGTCGGCGTGCCGGCGGGCGACGGCGACGAACGGCTCGTGGCCGTGGTCCAGCCCCGGCGCGGCGCGGCCGAAGCCGCCCTGCGCACCGCCCTGGCGGGCCCGCTGGGCCGCATGGGCACGGCCCGCCCCGACACCCTCCTTTTCGCCCGGATCCCCTTGTCGGGCCGCTCCCGCAAACCGGACCGGGCGGCCACCTCGGCCCTGGCGGCGCGGCGCCTGAGCCACACGGCATGACCCCCGTCGCCGGCGGGGCCGCACAGCAGGAGGTACGCACCCCATGAGCACCCCGTCCCACGCGCGGGCCCGGCGGCGTGACCGCCGCGTCTACCTGCGCAGCCATCCCGTGCTGTTCGGGCTCCTCGCCGCCACCCGCGGGCGGCCCGTACGGCGGCTCGGGCGGACCCTCCTCGTGCACGACACGGAGGCCTACCGGGAGGCGCTGACCCGGCTGCCGCTGGACCGTACGGCGGCCGGTACGACGGGCGGCGCGGCGCGGACCGCGCTGGCGGGCGGCGGCGGGGGCGTGCTGTTCGACCAGGAGGGCAGCGGGCACCGGGCCGACCGGCGGGACCTCGCCGGGCAGCTGGGCTCGGCCGGGGTCGAGCGGCTGCGGCCGGTCTGGCAGCCGCTGCTCGTACGCCGCCTCGCGCCGCTCGCGCACGGCCGTGGGGTGGACCTCGTCGGGCTCGCCCGGGAGCTCGCCGGGGCGGTGGTCTGCGCGCTGCTGGACGCGGACGCCGATCCGCGGGTCCTCGCGGCGGCCGCCGCCGAGGCCGCGGCCGCTTCCGTACGCAGCCACCTGCCGGGGCCGCGCCGCCCCCGCGCGGAGGCGGCCGCGGCCCGGGCCGCGGACCGGCTCCAGCGGTTGCTGACGCCTGCGGACGGGGCGCTGGCCGCCATGGTGGCGGTGGCCGCCGTCAACACCACGGTCGCCGCGCTGCCCCGGGCCGTGGCCTGGTGCGCGGACGCCGGGCTGTGGGAGCAGGCCGCCGACCCGGCGCTGCGCCCGGCGCTCGCCGACGAGCTGCTGCGGGTCACCGCGGCCTCGCCGCTGCTGCCCCGGGTGGCGGCCGCGGAAGGGTCCGTCGGCGGCTGCCCGGTGCGCGGCGGCGACCGGCTGCTGCTGGTCGCCCGGCATGCGGCCGAGGCGCACCGGCGGGACCCGGACGCCCGCCGGCCGGCCGGGGCGGGCACCGCCCGGCTGGTGTTCGGCGCCGGGCCGCACGTGTGCCCCGGGGCCCGGCTGGCGCGCGCCCAGCTGACCGACGTACTGGCGGCGCTGGCCCCGTACCGGCCGGTCGTGACGCGGGCCCGGGTGGACCGGCGGGCGGCCCTGCCCGGCTGGCGGGCCCTGACGGTGGAGGCCCGCGCATGAGCCTGCGTATCGCGGTGACCGGGGCGAGCGGCTTCTGCGGCGGGCACGTGGCCCGGGCGGCCGCAGCGGCCGGGGCGCGGGTGGTGTGCGTGGGCCGGCGGCCCGGCCCGCTGGGCGAACACCGCTTCTGGGACGCCGCGCTCGGCGGGCCGGACCTCTCGGGGACGGACCTGGTGGTGCACTGCGCGGCTGCGGTCGGCGATCCAGCCCCCGGTTCGGCAGCCGAGTCGCTGATGCACGCGGTGAACGTCGGCGGCACGCGGCGCCTCCTGCGGGCGGCGGGCGGCCGGCCGGTGGTGTGGGTGAGCAGCGCCAGCGTCTACGACCCGCACCTGGACCGCAGCCTGGTCCGCGAGGACCATCCGCGCGGGCGCCACCTCAACGCCTACGGGCGGACGAAGGCGGCGGGCGAGGCCCTGGCGCTGGCCGCCGGCGCGGTGGTGCTGCGGCCCCGGGCCGTCTACGGTCCCGGGGACACCCAGCTGCTCCCCCGGCTCCTGTCCCGGGTGCGGGCCGGGACCCTGCTGCTGCCGGGTGCGGACGTGCGGCTCAGCCTGACGGCGGTGGAGAACCTCGCCGACGCCTGCCTGGCGGCGGCCTCCTGGCCGGCGGGCGCCTACAACGTGGCCGACGCCGAACCGTACTCCCGCGACGCGGCGGTCGGCGCCGTGCTGCGCGCCCACGGAGTCCGCGCCCGGATCCGTCACCTCCCGCTGCCGCTGGCCCGCGCGGCGGCCCGCATCGCGGAGTCCCTGCCCACCGCCGAACCGGCCCTCAGCCGCTACGCGGTGGACCAGCTGGCCCACCCGGTGGTCCTGGACCTGACCCGGTCCCGCGCCCGCGGCTGGACCCCGCGCCGGACCCTGGAGGACCACCTCGGCTCGCTCCGCGGCTGAGGAACTCCCCTGCGGGACGCGCGCCTCGCCGGGGCCGCCCCCGCCCTGCCGGCCGGCAACGCCGCCTACGCCTTCCCGGCCCTGCTCGCCTACCAGTTCGTCTTCGGCGTCGCGGCAACCGTCTGGGCGATCTCCATGACGACCACCCGGCAGCTGATCGCCCCGGACCACCTCCAGGGCCGCGTCGCCGGGTTCGCCCAGGCGGCGCTCCTGACCGCCGTCCCGGTCGGGGCCCTGGCCGGGGGTAGCCGTCGCCCCGGCCGGTTCAGACGGCCGCCGCGGCCCCCGCGTCGGCGATGAGCAGGTCGAGCAGCGCGAGGAGGGACGCGCGGACGTCCGTACGGGAGCGGGCGTCGAGCATGAGGACGGGAGTGGCGGGGTCGCGCAGGTGCAGGGCCGCCCCGATCTCCTCGGCGGTGTAAGGCTGTTCGCCGTGGAAGCAGTTCGCGCCGACCACGAAGGGCAGCCCGCGGCTCTCGAAGAAGTCGACGGCCGGGAAGCTCCTGTCCAGGCGCCGCGTGTCGACCAGCACGATCGCCCCGAGCGCCCCGCTCAGCAGGTCGTCCCACATGAACCAGAAGCGCTCCTGGCCCGGCGTCCCGAACAGGTAGAGGACGACTCCGGCGTCGGTGAGGGTGATCCGGCCGAAGTCCATCGCCACGGTGGTGACCGCCTTGGACTCGATGCCGTCGAGGTCGTCGACGCCGACGCCCGCGGCCGTCAGCCGCTCCTCCGTGCGCAGCGGCTCGATCTCGGAGATCGTCTCCACCAGGGTCGTCTTCCCGACCCCGAACCCACCGGCGATGAGGATCTTGACCGGAGCCGTTTCCTGGGTGGCGGGGGTGTCATATCCGGGCAAGGTTGTCCCTGATTCTCATGAGCAGGTGGACGTTGGTGATCTCGGCGCCCTCCAGGGGCGGCCTGTGGTGGATCAGCCCGCGGTCGGCCAGTTCGCCGAGGAGCAGCGCCATCGGGGTGAGCCGGATGTGCATCCGCGCCGCGATCTCGGCGACCGCCAGGCCTCCCGGCTCCGCGCACATGGCGAGGATGTCCTGCCACTCGGTGGGGAGACCGCCCCAGGCGTCCTCGGCGACCGCCGCCGTGATCGTGGTGTCCATGGTGAGGACGGTGTGCGGTGCGGCTGTACGGCCGTCGGTCAGGGCGTACAGCCGCGTCCGGCGGCGGCGTGCGGGCTGTGGCTCGTCCTGCGGCATTACGGGGTCGGGGCCTGGGTGCGCTCGGGCGTGCCCAGCCACTCGCCGAGCGCCTGGGCGGTCCGTACGGCCTCGCCGCCCAGCTCCCCGAGCCTCGCCTTGCGGGAGGTCACCACGATGAGGGTGCTGCCCTCCCCGCACCCGACGATGCAGAGGTAGCGGTCGTCCATCTCCACCAGCTGGCGGATGACACGGCCGCCTTCGACCTCCCGGGATATCGCCTTCATCGTGGCCGCGATGCCGGAGGCCGCGGCCGCCATGCGCTCGGCCTGGGGCTCGTCCAGCAGGTAGGCGCTCAGCTTGATGCCGTCGTTGGACAGGAGCACGGCTCCCTGGATGCCCGCGATCCTGCTCAGGTTGTTGTCGAGGACGCTGTAGATCATGTCGGTCGATGAGGTGGTCATGGCTGATCCCGTCGGAGCTCTTCTTCCACTGTCTGGGTGCCCTGTTCGTAGTCCGCCCAGGCGTCGGCCACCTCTTCGGGTGTCGCGGTGTCCTGCGGGACGACGGTTTCCGGTGCGCGGGGCGCGCGCAGCTGCTCGGCGATGTGGGTCTGCGGGACGCGCTCGGGGAGGGCCGGCCTCGTGGGTCCGACCGCCGGCGCGGGCGCGGGCGCGGGTGCGGGTGCCGGTCCGGGCGCGGGTGCGGGTGCGGGGGCGCCCGCGGGTGCCTTCGTGGCGCGGGTCGGCAGTCCGGCGGCCGTGTGCAGGACCAGCTCCGGCTTGCGTTCCTCCGCGAGGCGCGGTGCCGGGGCGGCCGGGGCCGGGGCCGGTTCCTGGACAGCCGGTGCCTCTGCCGGTTCCTGCCGCGCGGGTTCGCGCAGTGCGCCGCCCTCGGTCGCCCCCAGCAGCTCCCCGGGAAGGATCACCACCGCGGAGGTCCCTCCGTACACCGAGCGGCGGAGCGTGACCGTCGCCCGGAGCTGGTCGGCGAGGTGACCGACCACGAACAGGCCCAGCCGGTGCGCGTTCTGTGCCAGGACGGAGTACGGCGGGGCCTCGTGCAGACGCCTGTTCATCTCCTCGTACCGCTCGGGGCTCACGCGGGGCCCGCGGTCCTCGATCTCGACCGACAGCCCGTCCGCCACCAGTTCGGCGCGGATGACCACCTTCGAGCGCGGCGGGGAGAACCGGGTGGCGTTGTCCAGCAGCTCCGCGAGCAGGTGGCTGATCTGGCTGATCGCGTGCGGTTCGACGCTGGTCTCGTCCAGGGCCTGGCGCTCGATGCGGCGGAAGTCCTCGACCTCCGCGGCGGCCTCGCGGAGCAGGTCGGCGACGCGCATGGGCTCGGTGTGCGGGTCGGGGACCTCGCCGCCCGCCAGGATGAGGAGGTTCTCGATCTGGCGCCGCATGCCCACCGTCAGCTGGTCGGCCCGCATCAACTGGGCGAGCAGCGCCTCGTCGTGACCGAAGGTGTCCTGGAGGTCCTCGGTGAGGCTCAGCTGGCGGCTGACCAGGTTCCCGGTGCGCGAGGCGATGCCCGCGGCGAACAGGCCGAAGCCGTGCCGCTCGGCCGCGAGCTGCCGGTGACCGTCGACGGACACGGCGACGGCCCGGGCGAACGCGTCGCTGACGCGCCCGACCTCGTCCCGGTCGCCGCGCACCGCCGGCAGCGCCGCGTCGTCGACCGTCTGGCCGCGCTGGAGCCGGGCGACGACGTCGGGGAGGGTCTCCTCGGCGACGGTCACCGTGCGCTCGTGCAGGACGTGCAGGCGGCGGAGCACCGACCGCGTGGTGAGGACGACCACGAGCACGACGACCAGCAGCCCGCCGCCGCTCCCGCCGATCAGCCAGGCGACCTCGGTCTGCAGCTCCGCTGCCTTGGCCTCGCCGCGCGTGAGCACCTGCCGCGCCCGGTCGACGTTGAGCGAGGCCATCTGCACCGAGAAGTTCTCGTGCGCGGACCGCCAGCCGCCGACCTCGGCGGGCAGCTTGACCCCGGATTCGACGTCCTTGTGGTCGGCGACCACCGCGTTCTCGATACGGGTCTTCGTCTTCCAGTCCGGGGAGGCGAGGATCCGCTCGTAGAACCGCCGGTCCCGCTCGGAGAGGTACGGCGAGATCCATGCCTCGTACAGGTACCGCTGGGCCCCCATGGCGCCGATGAACTGGTCGAAGGCGGAGGAGCTCAGCTCCCGGGACGGCCCGGCCAGCGCCAGGATCGAGTCCTCGCGCGCCACCATCTCGGTGGCCGAGAGCATGGGCACCACGGGCCGGCTCTCCTCGGCCAGGTCGGCGTCCTGCGCGTGGCTGAATTCCTGCTGGTACACCTGGATGATCGCGCCGATCGCGCCGTTGTACGAGGCGAGCGTGGCATCGGCGCCGCCGCTGCGGGCGTCCGCGCGCTGGCGGTAGGCGGCCAGGCCGTCGAGCCGCTGGTTCACTTCCTTGAAGGGGGCCGCCGAACCGGACACCAGCCCGCGGAATTCGGCCGCGGCCCGGTCCGTGGCCTCCCGCCGGTCCCGCAGCTCCTGTTCGGCCCCGGCCGTGCCCGCCCAGTGCGCGGCGGTCACCGTCCGCTCGGCCTGCAGGTCGACCATGAGCGTGTACAGCGGCGCGCCGAGCCGCTCCGCGGCCTCGACATCGGCCCGCAGCCGATCCGACTGCGTCAGCAGTCGCCCGGCGGTCACGGTCACCTGGGTGCCCATCACCACGATGGGGATCACCGCCAGCAGGATGAGCAGCGTACGCAGGCGTACGGTACGCCGCCGACGGGGCGTCGACTGCCCTGGTGCGCCTTCGGGTTCTATGGGGGACATCGTTCCTCGGGAGCGGGGGACAAACGGGAAACGGTCGGGCGGGCGCACCGGGTGCGGCCCAACAGCCGGTCCTGGCACCGTCCTGGGGTGGGGACGGGCACAACCTGTGCGGCTGCGGCGGGATGTGAGGGTGCCGATCATAACCAGCCACACCGAAGAAGCGGATAGGTATCTTCCGTGGCCGAATCGTGCTATCGACGGCGATACGTCCCAGCCCGGAGACCGGATCGCAATCCAACCGCGACGTCCCCGACACCGCACGGAACGCGGCCCGGCACGCGAACACAGAAGAGCCCCGGACACCACCGGTGTCCGGGGCTCAACCCCTCTCGGCCCGCCGTCGCCCAGGGCGCCCGCGCCGGTCAGCCCTCGGCGGAGTCCGGGGTCAGGCGCAGGGAGATCGAGTTGATGCAGTAGCGCTGATCCGTGGGCGTGGGGTAGCCCTCGCCCTCGAAGACGTGGCCCAGGTGGGAGCCGCACGTCGCGCAGCGGACCTCGGTGCGGACCATGCCGTGCGAGGTGTCGGCGATCAGCTCGACCGCGTCGGTGTCCTTCGGGTCGAAGAACGACGGCCAGCCGCAGTGGGAGTCGAACTTCTCCGTGGAGCGGAAGAGTTCGGCCCCGCAGCCGCGGCAGGAGTAGACGCCCTCCGTCTTGGTGTCCGTGTACTCACCGCGGAAGGCCGGCTCGGTGCCCGCGAGGCGGAGCACCTGGTACTCGGACGGGGTCAGCTCCGCCTGCCACTGCTCGTCCGTCTTCTCGACCTCGTACGCCATGACGTTCCCGCTCCCTCGGTTCCCTCAGTTCGACAGCCGGGCGAGGATCTGGGGTCCCAGGTCCGTGACGTCGCCCGCGCCCATGGTGAGAACGAGATCGCCGGGCTTGGCCATTCCCGCGATCACGTCGGCGACGGCCTCCTTGGAGTGCTCGGCGGTGACGTCAGCGCCCGCGGCCCGGGCGGCGGCGATGATGATCTCGCTGGTGACGCCGGGGATCGGGTCCTCGCGGGCCGGGTAGATGTCCAGGACCACCGAGGCGTCGGCGAGGGCGAGGGCCTGGCCCATCTCCTTGCCGAGCTCCTGGGTGCGGGAGAAGAGGTGCGGCTGGAAGACGACCAGGATCCGGGAGTCCCCGGCGGCGCCGCGGATGGCCTCCAGGTCGGCGGTCATCTCGGTCGGGTGGTGCGCGTAGGAGTCGATGACCTGGACGCCGGCGGCCTCGCCCTTGAGCTGGAGGCGGCGCTTGACGCCGGTGTACTTGCCGAGGGCGGAGGCCAGGTTGTGCGCCGGGATGCCGAGGGCCACGCCCGCGGCGAGGGCGGCGACGGCGTTGTGCGCGTAGTGCCGGCCGGGGACGGAGACGGTGAAGGTCAGCATCCGGCCGCCCAGGACGACCGTGACCTCGCTGGTCAGGCCGCGCGGGGTGATCTTGGTGATGCGGACGTCGGCCTCGTGCTCCTCGCCGTACGTGACGACGTTCAGGCCCTGGCGGCCGGCGACGCGGCGGGCGATCTCGGCCGCGCCCTCCTGGCCGTGGGCGACGACCAGGGTGCCGCCGGGGACGATCTTGCCGACGAAGGTCTCGAAGGACTCGTAGATCTCCTCCATCGACGCGTAGTTCGCGTGGTGGTCGAGCTCCGCGTTGAGGATGATCGCGACCTGCGGCGCGTACTTGTGGAAGCTGCGGTCGCTCTCGTCCGCCTCGGCCACGAAGATGTCGCCCTCGCCGTGGTGGGCGTTGGAGCCGGGGGCGTCCAGGTCGCCGCCGATGGCGTACGAGGGGTCCAGGCCCAGCGCCGACAGGGAGACCGCCAGCATGGAGGTGGTGGTGGTCTTGCCGTGCGTACCGGCGACGGCGATCGGGCGCAGCCCGTCCATCAGCGCGGCGAGCGCGTCCGAGCGGTGGACGACGGGGACGCCCAGCTCGGCGGCGCGCGCCAGCTCGGGGTTGTCCGCGCGGATGGCGCTGGAGACGACCACGCAGGTGGCGTCGTCGGCGAGGTTGCCGGCGGCGTGTCCGCTGTGGACCGTGGCCCCGTTGGCGCGCAGCGCCTCGGCGGTCTCGGAGTCACCTCGGGCATCGCTGCCGGCCACCTGCGCGCCGCGCTGGGCGAGGATCTTCGCGATGCCGGACATGCCGGCGCCGCCGATGCCGATGAAGTGGGGCCGTTCCATGGCGGTCGGCAGGCCGGGCTTCATTCAGGTCGCTCCAGGATCGAGTGCGGTGGGCTCTGAGGACCCAAGCCTATTCGTTGTGGGCGAAGAGCTTGAGCACCGGAACGCCGACCTTGTGCCGGGCCCGGGAGGCCCAGTCCCGGTGGAAGAACTCCTCGACGAAGTGCGGGGCGGTCAGGACGATCACCTCGTCGGCGTTCGTCTCGTCCACCACGGCCTTCAGTTTGTCGAGGGGGTGGTCCTCGATGATCTGGCCGACGGCCCGGGCGCCCTTCTGCCGCAGGGCGTTCAGGGAGTGCGCGAGGGCGTGGGCGGCCGGGCCGCGGGCGGCCTCGCCCTCCGGTTCGTCGCCCTCGTGGATGGCCTCGGGGAGCTCGCCGAGCGCTACGTCGTCGATGGCGCGCAGCAGTCGGTCCTGGTCGCCCCTGGGTTGCATGAGGACGACGAAGGAGACCTGGTCGTCTCCGTGCAGGGTGGTGACGAAGTCCACGTCCACCGTGGTCAGCGGCTGCTCGATCATCAATACGCTCGTGAACACGGACGCCCTCTCCTTCATGGGCCGAGGCCGGGTGGCCGGCCCCTGCGGAAACCATCCTGCCCCGCTCTCGCACGGGGCCTGCGGAGGTATATGTGCCCAGTGGAAGCTAAGCGGAACGACAAATTCCGCGGCTTGTCAGATCCGACGGTAGCTCGTGAACAGGAACCCGGCCTCTTCCAGTACACAGGCGGGCGCGAGCCGGTGCGGAACCGTGACAGAGGGGCCGCCGGAGATCCTCTGGGCGTCACCCGCCGTGAGCATCGGCGAGATCGTCAGGCACAGCTCGTCCAGGGCGTCGGCGGCCACGAACTGGCCCAGCAGCCGGGGCCCGCCCTCGGTGAGCTGGCGGCGCAGCCCCCGCTGCGCGAGCTCCCGTACGACCCGGACCGGGTCGGCGCCGGCCCCCTCGCCCGCGACCACGACCTCGGCCCCGGCCTTGACGGCCTCCGCCACCCGGTCGGAGGGCGCGGCGGCCCCGGTGACGACGAGGGTCGGCACGAGCGGGGAGGTGAACAGGGGCAGCGAGAAGTCCAGGTCCAGCCCGGCGGTGACCACCGCGATGGCGGGGGCGGGGCCCTGACCGGCGGCCGCGCGGCGGGCGGCGAAGGCCTCCCGGGCCCGGGCGGGACGGTAGCCCTCCTGGCGAACCGTTTCCGCGCCGACGACCACCACATCGGCCAGGGCCCGCAGGGTGCCGAAGATCCGCATGTCGGTCTCGCCGGAGATCGGCTGCGAGCGGCCGTCGTGCTGGGCGGCCCCGTCGAGAGTCGAAACCATGTTCGCCCGCAGCCAGTGCGCGTCCGGTCCGAGCGCGGGATACGCGTAGGCCTCCGCGAGCTCGTCCAGCGACCACTCGCGGTCGGCCGGGTCCTGCGGCGAGGCTGATGTCTGATCGGTCACAGGGAACAGTCGTCGCATCGGTGCAGTGTGCCACGCCCCGTAGAGTTAAGAGCTGTGTCCACACCACTGATGGCCTCCGGCCGGCCCCCGATAGCCGACGACGCGGGCCCGCAGGCCCTGTGCGCCCGCGAGCCGCGGGTGCCCGCCGAACGGCTGGTGGCCGAGATGGTGCCGCCGCCGCGTTTCGACTCGGTGCGCTTCGACACGTACGACCCGGACCCGGCCCAGCCGAGCCAGGCCGAGGCCGTCACCGCGCTCAGCGGCTTCGCGGCCGGCCTGGGCGGGGCGCACGCCTCGGGCTCCGGCAAGCGGCGCTGGTTCGCCAAGAAGCCGGCGGCCCCCGCGGCCCCGCGCGGCGTCTACCTCGACGGCGGCTACGGCGTCGGCAAGACCCACCTCCTCGCCTCCCTGTGGCACGCCACCCCGGCCGAGCCCGCGCTCAAGGCCTTCGGCACCTTCGTGGAGCTCACGAACCTGGTCGGCGCCCTCGGCTTCCAGCAGACCGTGCAGACCCTGGGCGGGCACCGCCTCCTGTGCATCGACGAGTTCGAGCTGGACGACCCGGGCGACACCGTGCTGGTGTCCTCGCTGCTGAGCCGCCTCGTCGAGCAGGGCGTGGCGCTGGCCGCCACCTCCAACACGCTGCCCGGCAAGCTCGGCGAGGGCCGCTTCGCCGCCGCCGACTTCCTGCGGGAGATCCAGGGGCTGTCGGCGCACTTCCGGCCGCTGCGGATCGACGGCCAGGACTACCGCCACCGCGGCCTGCCGGAGGCCCCGGCCCCGTTCTCGGACGAGCAGGTGGCCAAGGCCGCGTACGCGACCCCCGGCGCGAGCCTCGACGACTTCCCCGGCCTGCTGGAACACCTGGCGCGGGTCCACCCGAGCCGCTACGGCGCGCTGACCGACGGGCTCTCGGCGGTCTGCCTGACCGACGTCGGCCCGGTCCCGGACCAGTCGACGGCGCTGCGGCTGGTGGTCCTGGCCGACCGGCTGTACGACCGGGAGATACCCGTGCTGGCCTCCGGGGTCCCGTTCGACCGGCTGTTCAGTGACGAGATGCTGAACGGCGGCTACAAGAAGAAATACTTCCGCGCCATATCGCGGCTCACCGCGCTGGCGCGCGACGCGAAACCCCTGGTGTCCCAGTAGGTTTGGGAATGCCGGGCCCTTCCGGGGACCCGGCCGTTTCCACTTCTGCGAAGGGATCCACCATGGCTGCCACGCGCAACGCACACGCCGTCTGGGAAGGCGACCTGCTCAAGGGCAAGGGCGAGGTCACCCTCGACTCGTCCGGGCTCGGGAGCTACCAGGTCTCCTGGCCGGCACGCACCGACGAAGAGGCGAACGGGCGGACCAGCCCGGAAGAGCTGATCGCCGCGGCGCACTCCAGCTGCTTCAACATGGCCCTCTCGAACGTCCTGGCGAAGGCGGGGAATCCGCCGGCGAAGCTGACCACGTCGGCGGCGGTCACGTTCGTGCCGGGGCAGGGCATCACCGGGATCCACCTCACCACCGAGGGGGAGGTGCCGGGGCTCGACGACGACGGGTTCGTCGCGGCGGCGGAGGACGCGAAGAAGAACTGCCCGGTGAGCCAGGCCCTGACGGGCACGACGATCACGCTGAGCGCGAAGCTCGCCTGACGCTCCGCGGAGCCGGTCCCCCGCCCCGCCCTTCCCCGGCGGGGCCGGGTGCGGCTCAATCCCCCGGGGCTCCGCCCCGCACCCCGCTCCTCAAACGCCGGAGGGGCTGGATGTGCCCGGTGTGGCTCGGTGGGTGCGGGTCAAGGATTCGGGGCTCCGCCCCGGACCCCGCTCCTCAAACGCCGGAGGGGCTGGATGTGCCTGGCCTGACTGGGCCGAGTGCCGGTCAAAGACCGGGGCTCCGCCCCGCACCCCGGCACGGGAACTCGCCCCCGCCAGGGGACCGGCCGAGCCCCCCGCCAGGGAGCCGGGCGTGGGGCTGACGGGGGGAGCCCCCGGCGGGGGGTGGGTGCCGTAGGTGGGGGGTGTGGTACCACGGGACGATGTCCGTGTCCCGACGCAGCCTGCTCGCCGCCGGCGGAATCGCCTTCAGCGGAGCCCTCGGCGCCCTGTTCACCGGCCAGGCCATCGGCGGCGCCCGCGCCCCCCGTACGGCCCGCGGCTACGGCCCCCTCCTGCCCGACCCCCACGGCCTGCTCGACCTGCCCGCGGGGTTCTCGTACCGGGTCCTCTCCCGCGCCGGCACCCCCCTCCGCTCCGGCGAGGGCACCGTGCCGGCCAACTGCGACGGCATGGCCGCCTTCGGCGCCGGGGGCGGCCGCGTCCGGCTGGTCCGCAACCACGAGAACCGCACCACGGCCACCCTGCGCGTCCCCGCCGTCGAGGGGCTCACGTACGACCCCCAGGCCCTCGGCGGCTGCACCGCCCTGGAGCTCGACCCGGCCGGCGCGGTCACCGGCGAGCGGGTCGCCCTCGCCGGTACCGCCGTCAACTGCGCGGGCGGCCGTACCCCCTGGAACACCTGGCTGAGCTGCGAGGAGACCGAGGACCGCGCGGGCACCTCCGGCTACACCGAGGACCACGGCTACGTCTTCGAGGTGGACCCCGCCGACCCGCACCGCTCGGGCGCGGTCCCGCTCACCGCGATGGGCCGCTTCGCGCACGAGGCCGTCGCCGTGGACCCGTACCGCGGGGTCGTCTACGAGACCGAGGACGCCTTCATCGAGCCCTTCGGCCTCTTCTACCGCTTCCTGCCGGAGCGGCCCCTCGGCGGCCTCGGCTCGCTGCGGGCCGGCGGCGCCCTGGAGGCGCTGCGCGTACCGGGGCTGGCGGACCTGTCGGTCGTGGACGAGCCCGGCGCCGAGTTCCCGGTGGAGTGGGTCCCCGTCCCGGACCCGTCCGCGGCCGGCACCTCGATCCGCTTCCAGGACTTCGGGCCGGGCGGGATCACCCACGCCCAGAAGCTGGAGGGCTGCTACTGGGGCGGCGACGGCGTCCACTTCGTCTCCAGCTACGCCCGCAGCCGCGAAGGGGCCGGCGCCGACCACCACGGGCAGGTGTGGTTCTACGACCCGCTGCGCGCCCGGCTCCGGCTGGACGTCCGCTTCGGCCCGGCAACGGACATCGCCCTGCCCGGGGACTCCCCCGACAACATCTGCCTGACCCCCGACGGCGGCCTGATGGTGTGCGAGGACGGCGGCGGGGCCCAGTACGTGTTCGGCGTGACCGTCGACGGCGAGGTCTACCCGGTGGCCCGCAACGCCGACGACATCGGAGCGGCCGGCGCCCCGGAGTGGGGGGAGTTCGCCGGGGTCACCTTCTCCCCCGACGCCCGGACGATGTACGTCAACGCCTATGCCCCGGGGACCACGTTCGCGGTGACGGGGCCCTGGCAGCACTGATCTCGCGGTTCCGTTCGATTCGTTGCACGATCGTACGGTGGCGAAGAAGAACAAGCCCAAGGACGAAGCCCGGCCCGGGGCCGGCCCCAGACCCCTGCCGGAACCCCTGAGTGACCTGCTGCGCGCCCCCGCGGGGGACCGGCTGGACCTGCGCCGCTTCGACCCCGCCGCCCTCCCCGCCGGGCCCGCCGACAAGGCGGCCGGGCTCGCGGCCACCGCCGCGATGGCGGACCGGCTCGCCTCGCTCCAGGAGCGGCTCTACGCGGCGAGCACCGCCGGCAACCGGCGCCGCGTCCTGCTGGTCCTCCAGGGCATGGACACCAGCGGCAAGGGCGGCACCGTCAAGCACGTGATCGGCCAGTTCAACCCCTCCGGCTGCCGCATCAAGGCCTTCAAGGCGCCCACGCCCGAGGAGCGGGGCCACCCCTTCCTCTGGCGCATCGAACGGGCCCTCCCCCAGCCGGGCGAGATCGGCATCTTCGACCGTTCGCACTACGAGGACGTCCTCATCGCCCGGGTGCACGAGCTGGTGCCGCGTAGCCGGCTGGGCCGCCGCTACGAGCAGATCAACCGCTTCGAGCAGTCCCTCGCGGACGACGGGGTGACCCTCGTGAAGGTCTTCCTCCACATCGGCTACGAGGAGCAGCGGGAGCGGCTCCTGCGGCGGTTGGACAACCCCGACAAGCACTGGAAGTTCAGCCCGGGCGACATCGAGGAGCGTGCCCTGTGGCCCGCGTACCAGGAGGCGTACGAGCTGGCGCTGGAGCGCTGTTCCACGGACGGCGCGCCCTGGTTCATCGTCCCCTCGGACCGCAAGTGGTACCGCAACTGGGCGATCAGCCGGCTGCTCCTGGAGCATCTGGAGGCCATCGGCCCCCGCTATCCGGAGGGTGACTTCGACGTCGACGAGTGCCGCAGACAGCTACTCGCCACATAGTCATATATTTTGCCTGCGTGACCATTTCTGTGCGCAAAGCGGCGGCCGTCGCCGCCCTCAGTGCCGCCCTCGCCGGATGCGGGGGCGGCACCGGCACGCCGGACGCCGGCAGTGAGGCCCGTATGGGCAGCCACGCGGCCACGGCCCCCGCCCCGGCCGCGCCGTCCGCGGCCGCCCCCGCACCGCCCTCCGGCTCCACTTCCGCCACCCCGCAGGCCGGTGCACCGCACCAGGTGCCGACGCTGGCGCCCGGCCCCGGCGGCCTGACCCCGGTCTTCGAGCGGGCGAAGCAGCACGGCGACAAGACGGTGGCGCTGACCTTCGACGCGGACATGACCTCCGACCAGGGGCCGCGCGCCGCGGACGGGGAGCACTTCGACAACCCGCAGCTGATCGCGACCCTGCGCACCCTGAAGGTTCCGTCGACGATCTTCATGACGGGCCGCTGGGCCGAGGAGTACCCGGACCAGGCGAAGTCCATCGGCACCGACGCGAACTTCGAGATCGCGAACCACTCGTACAGCCACCACGCCTTCAAGTCCCCCTGCTACGGGCTGCCCTCGCTCGACGGCGCGGCCGCCCGCGCCGACGTGGACCGGGCCTTCGACGCCTTCCGCAAGGCGGGGGCGGTCAACACCGTCCCGTACTTCCGCTTCCCCGGCGGCTGCTACGACGACCAGGCGCTGCGCGCCCTGTCCACGGCCAAGGTCACGGCCGTCCAGTGGGACGTGGTCAGCGGGGACGCCTTCGCCAAGGACCCGGACGCGGTGGCCGAGCAGGTGCTGGCCGGCGTGAAGCCCGGCTCGGTGGTGGTCATGCACTGCACGCGCAGCGCCGCCCCCGTCACCGAGGAGGCCGTCCGGAAGATCGTCCCGGAGCTGCGCAAGCGGGGCTACCGGTTCGTGAAGGTCTCCGAGCTCGTCGGGAAGTAGGCCGGCGCCCTCAGCCGGAGCAGGCCGAGCGCTGCGCGTCCTGCCACTCGCACACCGGGCAGAGCACCACGCCCGGGGTCGCGACCCCGTACTCGGTGGGCTTGCCGCACTCCAGGCAGTCGGCGTAGGGCGGCCCGGCCACCCGCGCGGCCGGGGCCGCCGGGGCGGGGCAGTACGACTCGGTTGCATCCAGCTCGTCCCGCTCGTCCATGCGTACCAGCGTAGTGGGCGGTCCGAAGGTCTGGTAGGAAACTTTCCTTCCTGTTATGGTCCCGGGCGGCGGCTTGGCGCGGTGCCCGATCCCCGGGGCATGACGCGCTCAGCGAGAGCTCTGACCCGGCCGCCGTGGCGCTGCCCCCTGCCCGCCCGCGGGCCCGGGCGCGGCGCCCCGCACCGGTGTCCAGCTCTCGCCGCCCTCCAGGCCAAGGAGTCCAGGTATGCACCTGAACACCTTCCGCAGCAGACTTCACCCCCTCCTCTCCCTCCTCTCCCTCCTCTTCGTCGGCGGGCTCCTCCTCGCCCGGCCCGGACTGGCCGGCGCCGCCGGGTCCGCCGCCGACCCCCTCATATCGCGCGGGAAGCCGGCCACCGCCTCCTCCGTCGAGAGCTCGTCGCTCGCCGCGAAGAACGCCTTCGACGGCGACCCGGCCACCCGCTGGGCCAGCGCCGAGGGCAAGGACCCGCAGTGGATCCGGGTCGACCTCGGCGCCTCCGCCACCGTCTCCCGGGTCCGCCTGACCTGGGAGGCTGCCTACGCCAAGGCCTACCGCGTCGAGATCTCCGCCGACGGCGCCGCCTGGACCCCGCTCGCCACCGAGACCGCGGGCAACGGCGGCACCGACGACTGGACCGGCCTCTCCGGCAAGGGCCGCTACCTGCGCCTCCACGGGACCGCGCGGGGCACCTCGTACGGCTACTCGCTCTTCGAGGCCGAGGTGTACGGCACCCTCGACGGCGGGCCGCCGCCCGGCGGCGCCTTCACGGTGGTGGCGGCCGGGGACATCGCCGCGCAGTGCACGGCCTCCGACAGCGGCTGCGCGCACCCCAAGACGGCGGCTCTGGCCCAGCGGATCGACCCGAAGTTCTACCTGACGATGGGCGACAACCAGTACGACGACGCCCGGCTCTCCGACTACCGCGCCTACTACGACAAGAGCTGGGGCGCCTTCAAGGCAAAGACCCGGCCGGTCCCGGGCAACCACGAGACGTACGACCCGGCCGGCTCCCTCGCGGGGTACAGGTCGTATTTCGGGAGCATCGCCTTCCCGCAGGGCAAGAGCTGGTACAGCTACGACGAGGGCAATTGGCACTTCATCGCCCTCGACTCCAACTCCTTCGACCAGGCCGCCCAGATCGAGTGGCTCAAGGCCGACCTCGCCGCCAACTCCCGGCAGTGCGTGGCCGCCTACTGGCACCACCCGCTGTTCTCGTCCGGCGGGCACGGCAACGACCCGGTCTCCAAGCCGGTGTGGAAGATCCTGTACGGCGCGAAGGCGGACCTGGTCCTGAACGGGCACGACCACCACTACGAGCGGTTCGCCCCGCAGGACCCCGAGGGCAGGGCGGCCGCCGACGGGATCGTGGAGATCGTCGGCGGGATGGGCGGCGCCGAGCCCTACCCGATCGAACAGGTCCAGCCCAACAGCCAGAAGCGGATCAGCGGTCCGTACGGCGTGGTGAAGCTCGACTTCACCGACTCCGGCTACGGGTGGACGTACGTCGCCACGGACGGGACGGTCAAGGACACCGGCCCGAAGTACAGCTGCCACTGATGTACCTGGCCGCCAACGGCCGCCCGGACGCGCCGCCCCGCACCCCAGGGGCCCGGCGGCGCGTCCCCGCCGCCGTCCTCGCGCTCGGCGCGGTCAGCCTCGTCACCGACGTCTCCTCGGAGATGGTCACCGCGGTGCTGCCGCTCTACCTCGTCCTGGGCCTCGGCCTGTCCCCGCTCCAGTTCGGATTCCTGGACGGCATGTTCAACGGCGCGACCGCACTCGTGCGGCTGCTCGGCGGGCGCCTCGCCGACCGGGGCGGCCGCCACAAGCGGGTCGCCGGGGCCGGGTACCTGCTGTCCGCGCTGTCCCGGCTCGGGCTGCTGCTCGCCGGCGGCCAGGCCGCCGCGATCGCCGCCGCGCTGGCCGCCGACCGGCTGGGCAAGGGCATCCGCACCGCGCCGCGCGACGCCATGATCTCGCTCAGCGGCCCCCCGGAGACCCTGGGACGGTCCTTCGGGGTGCACCGCGCCATGGACACCACGGGCGCCCTCCTCGGCCCGCTCGCCGCGTTCGCCGTGCTGTGGGCGACCGCCGACGCCTACGACGCGGTGTTCGCCGTCAGCTTCTGCGCGGGCCTGCTGGGCGTGCTGCTGCTCGCCGTGTACGTCCCGGCCACGCCACGGCCCGTCCGCCCCGCTGCCGGCGCCGCGCCCGCCGCTCCGTCCGCCCCCCGACACGCGGCAGTTCGCGACCCCGCCTTCCGGCGGGTCCTGTACGCCGCGGTCCTGCTCGGCGCCGCCACCATCGGCGACTCCTTCCTCTACCTGCTGCTCCTGCGCGGACTCGACCTGCCGCCCGCCCTGTTCACCCTGCTGCCGCTCGGCGCCGCCGCCGTGTACCTGCTGCTCGCCGTCCCGGCGGGCCGGATCGCCGACCGGGCCGGGCGGCGTCCGGGCTTCCTGCTCGGGCACGGAGCCCTGCTCGGCGCGTACGTCCTGCTGCTCGCGCCCGTCTCCTGGCTGGCCGTGGCGGGCGTGCCGGTCCTGCTGGGGCTGTTCTACGCCGCCACGGACGGCGTGCTGATGGCGCTCGCCGCTCCCCTGCTGCCCGCGCACGGCCGGGCGGGCGGGCTCGCGGTGCTGCAGAGCGGCCAGGCGCTGGCGCGGCTCGTGGGCGCCGCCGGGTTCGGGGCGGCGTGGACCGTCTGGGGGCAGCGGCCCGCCCTGTGGGCCGCCTCGCTCGCGCTGGCCGGGGCGCTCGTGGCCGCCCGGTGGATCCTGCCCGCCTCCGCCCCGGCCGTCGTCCCCTCCTCTCCCCCGGAGCCGTCATGAACCTCCGCTCGCGGCGGCTGCGCCTCGCCTTCGTCCTCGCCGCCGTGCTCCTCCTCGCGGGCGGCTCCCTCGGCTACGTCCTGCACGCCCGCCACCGCGAACGGCCGCTCCGGCAGGCCGGCGCCGACGCCTCCTTCGGCGTCGAAGAGCCCGGGCTGTACTTCCGGGACGCGGCCACCGGCCGGATCGCGCGGCAGCCGGGCCCGGACGCCGCGCGCGTGACCGGCGGACCGTCCTGCGACCGCTTCCACACCGCCGGGGCCCACGCCCTGTGCCTGCGCGCACTGCCCGGCAGCCCGGCCCGCACCGAGGCACTCGTACTCGACGGGCAGCTGCGCGAGCTCCGCCGGGTGACCGTGCCCGGCATCCCCAACCGGGCCCGCGTCTCCGCCTCGGGGCAGCTGCTCTCGTGGACGACGTTCGCCGCCGGCGACTCGTACGCGACCTCCGCCTTCTCGACGCGGACGTCGATCCTGGACCTGCGCACCGGATACCTCGTCAAGTCCATCGAGCAGATCCCGCTGACCCTCGACGGGGTCCGCCACCACCGTCCCGACGTCAACTACTGGGGCGTGAGCTTCGCGCGCGACGACAACCTCTTCTACGCCACCGTCTCCACCGGCGGCCGCACCTTCCTCATCGAGGGCGACCTGCGGAACTGGTCGGCGAAGGCGGTGCGCGAGAACGTCGAATGCCCCTCGCTGTCCCCGGACGGGACCCGCGTCGCGTTCAAGAAGAAGGTGTCCGACGACCTCCGGTCGCCCTGGCGGCTGTACGTCCTCGACCTGGCGACGATGCGCGAGCACCCGTCGGCCGAGCCGCGCGGTGTCGACGACCAGGCCGCCTGGCTGGACGACGCGACCCTCGGCTACGCCCTGCCGGGACCCGACGGCCGCGGGAGCGACATCTGGTCGGTCCCGTCGGACGGCACGGGAGCGCCCCGCCTCCTCGTGGCGGGCGGCTCGTCCCCGGCGAACGTGCCGGGGAGGTCCTAGCCGCGCCGCGCGGCGACGCGGCAGGCCACCGCGCCCGCGCCGGCGGCCAGCAGCAGGGCGCCCGCCAGGGCCGTCAGCGGCAGCGGGGCCGTCCCCGAGCGCGCCGCCGTGACCAGGGCGGACACCGCGCTCCGGGCCGGGGAGACGGCGAGGACCCAGGCCAGCAGCGAGCCGAGGCCCCCGGCCAGGACGGCGTAGCCGCGGCGCCGCACCAGCGGCCGGCTGCACAGGGCTCCGACGGCCGCGCCGGTCAGTGCGCAGGCGGCCACCGCCGAGGCCCCGGCGAGCGCGGCCCGGGCCGGGTCCGCTCCGGCCGGGTCGCCGAGCAGCAGCGCCACGGCGCCTCCCGCCGCTCCGGCGAGCAGCGCCCCCGCGAGGGCGGTGAGCAGGGCTGCCGCGTGGATCCGTACGGGACCGGCCGCGGCGGCCGCGCAGTCGCGGGCGGCGTCCGGTTCGCCGGTGACGCAGATCCGGACCAGCCAGGCGGTCTGCGGGACCAGCCCGGCGGCGGCGTAGCCGAGGGAGTCCAGGACGGGGTCACCCGGCCGGATCCCGACGGCCACGAAGGCGGCGTACACGACGAGGGGGGCGATCCAGCGCTGGGAGCGCAGGAGCAGGGCGCCCTGGTAACGGAGCAGGGCGGTCACGGGAGTTCCTCCACGGTGCGGATGTGCCAGGGCGGCCGGGCGGTGAGCAGCTCGCGCAGCGCGGCGTCGGAGCGGTGTGCGGCGACCGTGAACAGGACTCCCCCGTCCGGGGCGGGCAGGCCGGCCAGGCCCGGGGGCGGGGTGCTGCCGGGCGGGCCCGCCGCGTGGATCCGGACGTACGAGAGCTCCGCGCCCGGGGCCGGAGCGGGAGCCGCGGCCCGGGCCGGGTGCGGGGCCGGAGCGGGCGCCAGCGCGCCGCCCTCGACCCGGTAGTGCGCGTCGGGGGCGCCCGCGAGCCGCCGCGGGTCGTGGTCGACGAACACCACCGTGCCCCCGGCCGCGGTGCGTTCGGCGACGGCGAGGTCCAGCTCGGCGCGGGCCGCGGCGTCGAGCCCGGTCCAGGCCTCGTCGAGGACGAGCAGCGCCGGTTCGGCGAGCAGCGCCTGGGCGACGGCCACCTTCTGGCTGCTGCCCTTGGACAGTTCGGCCAGCGGGGTGCGGGCGTACGCGGCGGCCCCGAACCGCTCCAGCCAGCCGGCCGCCCGGCGGGCCGCCTCGGCGCGGGGCAGCCCGTGGACCCGGCCGAGGTGGGTCAGGTAGGACGCGGCCGTGAGGGGCAGCGCCGCCGGGAAGCGCTCGGGTACGTAGGCGGTGCGGGCGGGGCGGCCGCCGATGCGGCCCTCGGTCGGGGCGTCGGTCCCGGCGACGAGCCTGAGCAGGGTGGACTTGCCGCCGCCGTTGCCGCCTTCGATCCGGACGAGGGCGCCGCGCGGGAGGTCCAGGGTGACCCCCCGCAGCACCCAGGGCCGGCGCCGTCCGTAGCGGCGTCCCACGCCGGTCAGGTTCAGTGCGCGGCCGCCGTCTCGGTGACCTCGCTCGGGCGGACGATGACGAAGCCCTCGCCGCGCAGGCTGAGCTGGACGGCCTCGCCGGAGCCGCCGCGGAGCATCGAGCCGACCGACTGGGAGCGGTGCAGTCCGGTCTCCAGCTGCGCGCTCCAGCCGACGACCGCGTCCGTGTCCACGTAGACGGGGGACTGCGGGGTGACCGGTATGACGATCGGGTTGCCGTCGCAGACCACGGCGAGCTTGCCGGTGCCGGTGAAGAGGCTGTTGAAGAGGCCGCCGCCGGTCATGCCGGCGCCCTTCAGCATCTTGATCTCGTAGGAGAGGGTCGCGTCGAAGCACAGGACGTTGCGGCCGTTGATGGTCAGCGCGTCGCCCGGCTCGAAGTCGATGATGAAGCAGTTGCCCGCCTGGTGGGCGAACCAGGCCTCGCCCTGGCCGCGTACGGACATGAGCGCCAGGCCCTCGCCCGTGACCGCGCGCTTGAGCATGCCTCCGATGCCCTGGCCCTTGCGCTCGAACTGGAGGTTGCCGCGGAAGGCGACCATCGAGCCCTGGCGGGCCAGCATCTCGCCGTTGACGGCGTACTTCACGGACTTGGCGTTCTGCAGGGACATGCCAGGGGCGACGGCCGGCTGGACCAGGTTCTCGGACGCGAAAAGATCACTCTTCATGCCGTCGATCCTCGCCCGGCCCGGACCCCCTCGGCATCATCCTCAAGGCGGACCCTGGCATCCTTGGCGGGATGAGCAGCCAGCACACGAACCACTCCACGGACGTACCGGCGGTCGGGGCGGACAGCCCCTTCCGGCGGGAGCACGCCCTGCGCGACGAGGCACCGCAGTTCGTCCTGCCGCTGGTGGTGCGGATCGAGAAGACCGAGCCGCCCGCCCGGACGGACGCGCTGGAGACGGCGGCGCGCGCGGTGCTGGTCCTGCTGACCGACGAGCGTGCGCTGGGCGAGGGCGAGTGGGCCGCCGCGGTCCGGGACTGGCAGGACGCGCGGATCCGCAAGGTGGTCCGGCGGGCGCGCGGCGCGGAGTGGCGCAAGGCGGGGACCCTGCCGGGTGTCACGGTGCACGGTGACACCTCGGAGGTGCGGGTCTTCCCGCCGGTTCCGCTGGACGGCTGGCCCAAGGAGCTGGCGAAGCTCCAGGTGTCCGGTACGGACCTGGACGACCCGGAGCCGGTGGACGCCGCCGTGGAGCCGGGTGTTCCGGTGCTGTGGCTCAACCCCGACCTCGACATGTCGGCCGGCAAGGCGATGGCCCAGGCCGGGCACGCGGCCCAGCTGGCGTGGTGGGAGCTGACGGCCGCGGAGCGGACCGCGTGGCAGGACTCGGGCTTCCGGCTGGCCGTACGGACGGCCCCGCGCGGGCGGTGGGCGGAGCTGAGCGGGAGCGGCCTGCCCGTGGTCCGGGACGCCGGGTTCACCGAGATCGCACCGGGCAGCGCGACGGTGATCGCCGACCACCCGGCCCTGCGGGCCCGGCTGTAGGGCCGCCCCACCCGCCCCGGCCCGTGCCGGGGAACCTCAAATGTTGCTCTGAACGTCCCTTGCCCACGGTTGGCCCGACGTCGACGGGGCCATGACTTCGGCACACGGTCCGATGGGACGCGGGGAGAGGGGGCGAGGGGACATGAAGCCCATGGCACACCTGGGGGTGGGCATCGGCTGGCGGCCGGAGATCGCGGACGCCGTGGAGCGGCTGCCCGGCCTGGACTGGGTCGAGGTGGTGGCCGAGAACATCTGCCCGGGCCACCTGCCCGAGTCGCTGGTGCGGCTGCTCGACCGCGGGACGCGCGTCGTGCCGCACGGGGTCTCGCTGGGCATCGGCGGCGCCGACCGGCCCGACCCGGGGAAGCTCGCGGCGCTCGGCGAGCGGGCGGTGGCGCTGGGGGCGCCGCTCGTCACCGAGCACATCGCCTTCGTCCGCAGCTCGTCGGCCGTGCGGCCGGTGCTGGAGGCCGGGCACCTGCTGCCGGTGCCGCGCACGCGGGACGCGCTGGACGTGCTGTGCGAGAACGTGCGGATCGCGCAGGACGCGCTGCCGGTGCCGCTGGCGCTGGAGAACATCGCCGCGCTGTTCTCGTGGCCCGGCGAGGAGCTGACGGAAGGGCAGTTCCTGACGGAGCTGGTCGAGCGGACCGGGGTGCGGCTGCTCATCGACGTGGCCAACCTGCACACCAACCGGGTCAACCGGGGCGAGGACCCGGCCGCCGTACTGGACGCGATCCCGCTGGAGGCGCTGGCGTACGTGCACGTCGCGGGCGGGATCGAGCGGGGCGGGGTCTGGCACGACACGCACGCGCACCCGGTGCCGCCGGTGGTGCTCGACCTGCTCGCCGAACTCGGCTCCCGGGTGGACCCGCCGGGCGTCCTGCTGGAACGGGACGACGACTTCCCGCCGGAGGCGGAACTGGCCTCGGAACTGACCGCCATCCGCGGGGCCGCGGGGCGCGCGGTGGCCGCGGGCAGGGGCGTCAGCGCGGGCAGCGCGGCAACCCAGGCTCCCGACCTGGCGCCGGCCGGCCGGGGGGCAGGGCCTTCGGCCACCCCCGGAACCCACATCGCCGGCCAGGGCGGCGCCGCGGAGCCGGGCGTCGCCGAGGCGGCTCGGACGCGGGTGGCGCTGGAGCAGGCCGCGCTGCTGTCGGCGCTGGTGGCCGGGACGCCCGTGCCCGAGGGGTTCGACCGGCAGCGGATCCGGGTGCAGGCCCGTTCGCTCGCCGCCAAGCGGGCCGACGTCGTGGCCCGGGTGGCGCCCGAGCTGCCGGGGATCCTGGGCGGCGCCGAGCCGTACCGCGCGGCGTTCCTCGCGTACGCCAAGGGCCGTCCCATGACCGGCGGGTACCGCCGCGACGCGCTGGACTTCGCCGAGCACCTGCTGATCCGCGACCTGCCGGCCGACCCGGCCGCCCGGCGCCGGCTCACCGCCTGGTGGCGGGACCGGGCCGGGGCACGGCCGCCCCGCCGGGTCGTGCGCTGGGCCCGGGCCCTGGTGGGGAGGGCGGCATGAACGTCCTCGCCCTCGCGATCTGGCTCGGCGTCGCCGTCTCCGGCGGCCTGCTGATCCGCGGCCTGCGCCGCTCCCGGCCCCGGTGGGCCGGCCCGGCGCCGGCCCTGCACGACCTGTCCGAGGCCGCGTTCATGGCGGGCGGCCCCGGTACCGTCGTGGACGCCGCGCTCGTCTCGATGCTCTCGGACGGCCGGCTGGTCGTCGGCGGCCCCGGCATCGTCCAGGTACGCCCGGGTGCGCGCGCCTACGACCCCGCCGAGCGCGCCGTCCTCCAGGCCCACCAGGGCGCGCCCTCGGGCTGGCTCTACCAGGTCCGCTACGCCGCCATGCTCGACCCGGCCGTGCAGGAGACCGGGGACGCGCTGGCCGCGCGCGGGCTGCTCTCGCCGCCCGGGTGGGGCCGGACCTGGCGGCGCTGGGCCGTGATCCAGGCCGTGGTGTGCGGGATCCTGATCCCGGTGTCGATCCCGCTCACCTTCGTGGCGTACGTCCTGCGGCCCGGGGTGGACCAGGTGCCCTTCGTCGTGAAGGTGCTTCCCGTCCTGCTGGCCGGCCTCGTGGCGGGCCTGGTCTGCGCGGCCCGCGCCAAGGGCCGGCTCACTCCCGCGGGGATGCGGGCACTGCGCGACCTGCGCTCCTCGTACGTCAACGACCCGACCCCGCACGTGCAGACCGCGCTGTTCGGGCTGCGGGGCCTGCGGGATCCGTTCCTGCGCGGGCAGCTGGTGCCGGCCGCGCGCGCCACCCGGCTGGCGGCGGCCCAGTCGCGCTCCCGTCCGCACCGGCCGGACTCCTCGGGCGGGTCCTCGTGCGGGTCCTCGTGCGGCTCCTCCCCCGATGTCCTGCCCGTCGTCTGGTGCGCCGGGAGCGATGGCGGCAGCGGGGGCAGCTCCGGCTGCGGTTCCGGTTCGGGCTGCGGCTCCTCCGGCGGCAGCAGCTGCTCCTCCTCGGGGTCCGGCTGCGGTTCCTCCGGCGGCAGCAGCTGCGGAAGCAGCAGTTCCAGTTGCGGCGGCAGCAGTTCGAGTTGCAGCAGTTCGTCCGGTTCGAGCTGCTCCAGCAGTTCCTGACTGCCCATCACGGTCACATCACAAGCTGCTCACACCTCCGCCGTACGCCCGACCAGGCACATCAACTGCTTGTAGAAAGCGGGAATGTTCTGGGTCCTGTTCCTGCTGGTGGCCTGGGCGGGGGTGCTGTGGTCGTGCGCCCTCCTCCTGGCGGCCGCCGGCCGCGCCACCGAGCCCGTCACCGGCTCAGCCGCCGCGCGCCGCCATGACGAGCTGAACCTGTACGAGGCCGCCTACCTCGCCGGCGGTCCACGGCGGGTGGCCGATCTGACGCTGCTGTCGATGGAGCGCCAGCGGCGGCTGCTGCTGGCCCACACCGGCTGGGCCACCGTCGTCGACCCCGTCGGCCGCGACGCCCACGAGCGGTCCGTGCTCGGCGCGTTCGGGCCCGACGGGCAGTCCCCCGTACTGGACCTGCGGTCCACGGTGGCCCGGGACGAGGCGGTACGGGCCCTCGCGGACCGGCTCGGCGAAGCCGGTCTCGCGCTGCCCGCCGGGTCCCGGCGCGGGATCGGCGACGGCGTCCGGGCCGTGCGCGGGGCCACCCTGCTGGTCGTCGCGATGGCCGCGGTCTCCCTCGCCCTCCCGGCGGGCAGGGATACGACCTCGGCCATGATCCTGGCCTGGTTCTCGCTGCCGCTGATCCTCGGCGCGGGCTGCCTGGCCATTGCCCGCTTCGAGGCCCACCCGTACTCGCGCTGGGCCTCCCCGGCCGGCCAGCGGCTGCTCGTCGCGCTGGACCGGGAGCGCGGCGACGCGCAGTCGCTGACCTCGGTGGCCGTGCGCGGGATCCGGGTGATCACCGATCCGGGGCTGCGGGCGGCCCTGGGATACGGCAACCGGGGGTGGATCCCGCGGCAACGGGGCCATTGAGGCCGACACCGGCCCGCCGATCCTTTACTCGGCCCCCGTCCGATGGTCGTCTCATCGGACGATACGAAGGGACCGTCATGCGGAAGCCGCTCGTCTTGGCCCCTGCCCTGGCCCTGGCCGGGCAGGTGCGGGTGGGGGCGGGGGCGGGGGGGGGGACCGCTGCGCGGGGCCGTCCCCTACCCGCCCTTCCACCTCCCCCAGACTTCGTCCGGGAGGGGCCCCCACCCGGGCTCCGCCCGGACCCGCGCCTCAAGCGCCGGCGAGGCTTGATCCGCGGGGCCCGTACCGGAGCGATCGCGACGGCACTCGCCCTCACCCTCGGCGCCACCGCCCACGCGACTGCCGCCCCGGACGCCCCGGACGCCGGGGCGGGCGGGTTCGCCGCCGCCGAGGGCGGGGCCGAGGCCGTCGCCCGCCGGGCCGCCCACGAAGGACTCCGGTTCGGGCCGTGCCCCGCCGTCGAGGAGCTCCCCGCCCCCGTCCGCTGCGCGACCCTCCGCGTGCCGCTCGACTACGCCCGCCCGGGCGGGCCACAGATCTCCCTCACCGTCAGCCGCGTCCCGGCGACCGGCGCGGACGGTGCCGCCCGCCAGGGCGCCCTCGTCCAGAACCCCGGCGGCCCCGGCGCCTCCGGCATGTACTTCCCGCTCCTCGCCGACACCCCCGGGTGGCGGCGGATCGCCGCCGCCTACGACCTCGTCGGCTACGCCCCGCGCGGAGTCGGCCGCTCCGCCCCGCTGTCCTGCCAGGACCCCGCCACCCGCGCCCACGGCCCCACCCAGGTCCCCGCCGAGCCCTCCCCCGCGTACAAGCGGCAGCGCGTCGACGCCGCGCGCGCCTACGCCCGCGACTGCGCCCGGCGGGCCGGCTCCGCCCTCGCCCACTACACGACCCTCGACAACGTCCGCGACCTGCACGTGCTGCGCGCCGCCCTCGGCGAGGAGCGGCTGAGTTTCGTGGGCGCCTCGTACGGCACCTACCTGGGCGCGGTCTACGCAACCCTCCACCCCGGCCGCGTCCGCCGCATGGTCCTCGACTCGGCGGTCGATCCCGACCCGCGCCGCGTCTGGTACCGCAACAACCTCGCCCAGGCACCGGCGTTCGAGCGCCGCTGGTACGACTTCCGCGCCTGGGCCGCCCGCCACCACGGCGCGTACGGCCTCGGCTCCACCCCGGCGGCGGTGCAGGCGAGCTACGAACGCGTCCGGGACGCGGTGGCCCGTACCCCCGCGGGCGGATCCGTCGGGACCGGGGAACTCCAGGCCGCCTACCTCCAGGCCGCGTACTACGACGACGTGTGGCCGGAGCGGGCGGCGGCCCTGGCGGCCTTCCTGCGCGGCGATCCGGGCCCGCTGACCGCGCAGGCCGCACCGGACCCGGCCGCGGCGGCCGGCGCCGAGAACGCGAGGGCGGTGTACACGGCGGTGCTGTGCAACGACGCTCCCTGGCCCGGCGACTGGCAGACCTGGGACCGCGACAACACCGAACTGGCCCGCACGGCCCCCTTCGAGACCTGGCCCAACGCGTTCCTGAACCTGCCGTGCGCCTACTGGCCGGTGCGCCCCCGGCAGCGGCCGGTCGACGTCGGAACCGGGCCGGCGGGAGCCGGTCTCCCCCGCACGCTGATCGTCGCGGCGGAGCGGGACGGGGCGACCCCGTACCCGGGCGCTCTGGAACTCCAGCGGCGGCTGGGCGCCGGGGCCGCGCTGGTCACGGAGCGCGGGGCGGGCGCCCACGGGGTGTCCGGCGGACGCAACGGCTGCGTGGACCGGCACGTGGAGCGGTATCTGCTGACGGGCGCCACCCCGGGGTGGCGCGTCACGTGTGCGCCGCATCCGGAGCCCGCACCGGTGTCGCTGGACGACGGGGCAGCACGTGCCCGCAGGGCACTGCTGCCGCCTGTCGTCTGAACTTCCGGGCGGGGTCTCCGGCTGCGTCGTTTCGGGGGCAGGGCCTCCCGATCCACCGGAGGAGGTCAGTCCTCCGGTCCTTCCCCCCAGGGGAGGTATCAGGCGAGCCCGGCCACCAGATCGGCGACGGACTTGCGGCGCCCGGTGTAGAAGGGCACCTCTTCGCGGACGTGCATGCGCGCCTCGGAGGCACGCAGGTGACGCATGAGGTCGACGATGCGGTAGAGCTCGTCGGCCTCGAAGGCCAGCAGCCACTCGTAGTCGCCGAGCGAGAACGAGGCGACGGTGTTGGCGCGCACATCGGGGTAGCCGCGGGCCATCTTGCCGTGGTCGGCGAGCATGCGGCGACGGTCCTCGTCGGGCAGCAGGTACCAGTCGTACGAGCGCACGAAGGGGTACACGCTGACGTAGTCGCGGGCCACCTCGTCGGCCAGGAAGGCCGGGATGTGCGACTTGTTGAACTCGGCCGGGCGGTGCAGGGCCATGTTCGACCACACCGGCTCCAGCGCGCGGCCCAGCTTGGTGCGGCGGAACAGGTTGTAGGCGGTCTGCAGCTCGTCCGAGGTCTCCGCGTGCCACCAGATCATGATGTCCGCGTCGGCGCGCAGGCCGGAGACGTCATAGGTGCCGCGGACGGTGATGTCCTTGGCGGCCAGCTGGTCGAAAAGCTCCTGGACCTCGTCGGCGTAGCCGGTGCGGTCCTCGGGCAGAACGTCCTTCAGCTTGAAGACGGACCACAGGGTGTAGCGGATGACCTCGTTGAGGTCCTTCGCCTTCTTCCCCGCGTTGGGAATCTTCTCTGGTGCAGTCATGTGCCTATTGTCCCAGTGCCGATCAGTGGTCCGTGCCAGGGGTGCCGATCGAGGCGATCACGGCCTCCGCGGCCTTGCCGGCACCGGCGATGCACGCCGGGATGCCCACCCCGTCGTAGAGGGCGCCGCACACGGCGAGGCCGGGCAGGGCCGCGACCGCGGTACGGATCCGCGCGACCCGGGAGAGGTGGCCGACGGGGTACTGGGGCAGCCCGCCGTCCCAGCGGGTGACGGTGGAGGCGACCGGCCGTGCGGCCAGTCCGACGGCGTCCTTCAGGTCGGCGAGGGAGACGTCCACGAGTTCGGAGTCCTCGCGGGCGAGGTCGCCCTCGTCACCGTGGCGGCCGATGGAGGTGCGCAGCAGGAAGAGCTCGGGGTCGGCCCCGGCCCAGGCCCACTTGTTGCTGGAGAAGGTGGAGGCCTTGATGGTCCGGCCGTCGACGGGCGGTACGAGGAACCCGCTGGCGTCTCCGCCGGCGATCGCGGCGGGCAGGTCGGAGCGGCGGAAGGCCATCGTGACCAGCGCCATGGAGGCGTACTCGACCTCGCGCAGCGAGGCCGCCGCGGCCGGGGCGAGGCCGGCGAGGAGCTCGGCGGCGGGACCGGCGGGGGTGGCGAGGACCACGCCGTCGGCGTCGAGGAGCCGGTCGGCGGCGGTGATCCGCCAGCCCGTGGCGGTGCGGTGGATGCCGCTGACCGGGGCGTTGGTGAGGAGCCGCGCTCCGGCGGCCCGGCAGGCGTCGGCGACGGCGAGCGGCAGCCGGCCGATGCCGCCGGAGATCCCGGCGAAGAAGGCGCCGGTGGCGGCGGCTCCGGTGACGGTGGTCCGCTCGGCGGCGGCACGGCTCGCGGCCCCGCTCTGGAGGGCGCGGACGCTCTCGGTCAGCGTGGGGTGGGTGCGGACGGCTTCGAAGAGGGCGGGGACGGCGGCGCGCATCGAGATCCGGTAGGCGTCGCCGGCGTAGACCCCGCCGAGGAGCGGTTCGACCAGCCGGTCCACGACCTCGCGGCCCATGCGGGCGGCGACGTACTCGCCGACGGCCACGTCGTCGCCGACCTCGGTGGGCGGGAGTTCGGTGTCGGCGGCGATGCGGGCGAGGCCCTCGGCCGACAGGACGCCGGAGGCGGCGAGCGGGCCCGTGTCGCCCGGGACGCCCATCACGTGGCCGCGGGGCATGTCGCGCAGCGTGCCGCGGGTCCAGAGCCGGGCGGTGGCGGTGGCGGGCGGCTGGAGGGCCTCGCCGAGGCCCACGGCCCGGGCGAGGTCCAGGGCTTCGGGGCGGCGGGCCAGCACGGATTCGGCGCCGAGGTCGACGGGTGCGCCGGCGAGCTCGCCGGCCCGCAGCTTGCCGCCGAGCCGCGGCCCGGCCTCCAGCAGCGTGACGCGGACGCCGTCGGAGAGCAGCCGGTGGGCCGCGGCGAGGCCCGCGATGCCGCCGCCGATGACGACGACGTGGCCGGGGCCGGGGCCGGCGGGGCCGTCCGTACGCTTGTCCGCTTCGTGCATGGACACATCGTCTCAGACCGCACGCGGGCCGATCACCGAGGCCGGACCGTGACCGCATCGGGACCGGCCCGGGACCGCGGAAGTGAAACCCGCGAGGGGACCGTGGACGTCGAAACGGCAACACCAGCCGAAACTCGGGGGTTTACAGCGATGCACACCCGGAACAGACAGCGCTCCGCGGCGGCCCTGGCCGCCCTCTCCCTGGCCGGGGCGCTCGCGCTCACCGGCTGCGGCGCCGACGGCGCGGAGCGCGCGGCGGACAAGGCGGCGGTCGCGCCCGCCCGGAACGGGACGTCCCAGGAGGGCGCCCAGGGGGCGGCGGCTCCGTCCGCGGCGCCCGCCACGGGAGACAAGGGCGCGCAGCAGCCGGTCGTCGTCCGCCCCAACGTCATCCGTACGGCGACCCTCGGCATCGAGACCACCGACGTCCCGAAGACGCTCTCCGCGGCCCGGGCGGCCGCGGACGGCGCCGGCGGCTACGTCGGCAACGAGTCCACCAAACGCGGCCAGGACGGCCGGATGACCTCGACCCTGACCATGCGGGTGCCGGGCGAGCGCTACGACGCGGTGCTCGGCGCCATGGAGGGCAGCGGGAAGCTCCTGCACCGCAAGGTCGACGCGCAGGACGTCACCGAGAAGGTCGCCGACATCGGCAGCCGCGTCGCTTCGCAGCAGGCCAGCGTGGCCCGGGTGCGGGAGATGATGGGCAAGGCCTCCGCCCTGAGCGAGGTGGTGATGCTGGAGAGCGAGCTGAGCCGGCGCCAGTCCGACCTGGAGTCGCTGCTGGCGCAGCAGACGGCGCTGAAGGACCAGACCTCGCTGGGCACGATCACGCTGGAGGTCTCCGAACCGGCGCCGAAGCCGGTGGCCGAGGAGAAGAAGGAGGAGGAGGACTCCTCCTTCATGGACGCCCTGCGCGGCGGCTGGGCGGTCTTCATGGCCATCGTGCGCATCGTGACGCTGGCGGTGGGCGCGCTGCTGCCGTTCGCGGTGGCGGCCGTGCTGGTGGCCCTCGGGTACCGGCTGTACCGGCGGCTGCGTCCGGCGCCGGCCGGGGCGGGCCTGATCCCGCGGAAGCGGGCCGCCTCGGCGCCGGTCCGGCCGCCGGTGCCGGCGGCCCGGGCGGCGGCTTCGGACACCCCCGCCGACGAGGCCGCCGGGGCCGACGTACACGAATGAACGCACGTTCGGCCGTAGCGTGTTCACCAACCGGCGGATGGTGAAGGGGCGGTACGGGCGATGGCGACGGCGGCGAGGGAACGACTGGTGGTGGTCGGCGGTGACGCGGCGGGAATGTCCGCCGCGTCACAGGCCCGGCGGCTCAGGGGCCCGGAGGAGTTGGAGATCGTCGCCTTCGAGCGCGGGCACTTCACCTCCTACTCCGCGTGCGGCATCCCGTACTGGATCGGCGGCCTGGTCGAGGAGCGCGACGACCTGATCGCCCGCACCCCCGAGGAGCACCGGGCCCGCGGCATCGACCTGCGCACCCGCACCGAGGTCGTGGAGCTGGACCTCGCGGGGGGCCGGGTCCGCGCCCGCGATCTGGACAGCGGTTCCGAATTCTGGACGGACTACGACAAGCTCGTGCTGGCGACGGGCGCCCGCCCGGTCCGCCCCAGGCTCCCGGGCATCGGCGCCCACGGGGTCCACGGCATCCAGAGCCTGGACGACGGTCAGCGCCTGATGGGCACGCTGGAGCGTACGGAGGGCCGCCGGGCGGTGGTGGTCGGCGCGGGCTACATCGGCGTCGAGATGGCGGAGGCCCTGATCGGGCGGGGCTACGAGGTCACCGTGCTGCACCGTGGCGAGCAGCCGATGGCCACGCTGGACCCGGACATGGGCGGGCTGGTGCACAGCGCGATGAACGGCATGGGGATCCGTACGGTCTCCGGCGCCGAGGTGACGAAGATCCTGGAGGACGGGGACGGCCGGGTCCGCGCGGTGGCCACGGAGGACGGCGAGGAGTACCCCGCGGACGTGGTCGTGCTCGGCATCGGCGTCGAGCCGCGCACCGGCCTCGCCCGGGCGGCCGGCCTCCCCCTCGGCCCGTCGGGCGGCATCCTCACGGACCTGTCGATGCGGGTCCGGGGCCACGACAACATCTGGTCGGGCGGCGACTGCGTGGAGGTCCTGGATCTGGTCGCCGGCCGCACCCGGCACATCCCGCTGGGCACGCACGCCAACAAGCACGGCCAGGTCATCGGCTCGGGAGTGGGCGGCGGCTACGCCACTTTCCCGGGGGTGGTGGGCACGGCGGTCAGCAAGGTGTGCGACCTGGAGATCGCGCGCACGGGGCTGCGCGAGCGGGACGCGCTGGAGGCGGGGCTGCGGTTCGTCACCGCCACCATCAGCTCGACGAACACGGCGGGCTACTACCCGGGGGCTGCGGACATGACGGTGAAGATGCTGGCGGAGCGACGCACGGGCCGCCTCCTGGGCGTCCAAATCGTTGGCGGGGCCGGTTCCGCGAAGCGGGTGGACATCGCGGCGGTCGCCCTCACCGCGGGCATGACCGTGGACCAGATGGTCTCACTGGACCTGGGCTACGCCCCGCCGTTCTCCCCCGTGTGGGACCCGATCCTGGTGGCGGCCCGCAAGGCGGTCTCCGCGGTCCGCGCGGCGGGCGTCTGACCCGGCGCCTCAAACCCCGGCGGGGCTGGGTTTGCCTCCGGCGGCGCCTCAAACGCCGGCGAGGCTGAAATTGCCCTCCGGGCAATCCAGCCCGCCTGGGCCCAAGGTCGCGCCACGCGGACGTGCAGCCTGAGGCGGGCCAAATCCAGCCTCGCCGGCGATCGAGGCGCGGGGCGGAGCCATGGTCCTTGAGCCGCACGAGCCCACACAGCCGCACCGAATTCAGCCCCTCCGGCGTTTGAGGAGCGGGGCGCGGGGCGGAGCCCCGGTCCTTGAGCCGCACGCGTGCACTCGGGCGGGCCACATCCAGGCCCGGCTACCGGGGCATGGCCTGGCCGCCGATGCCCGGTGCGCCGGCGAGTTGGGACTGCCACCACACGCCCATCTCCGGGCCGGACATGGCGGCCCAGGCAGGGGTCCGCTCGACCTGGGCCCGGCCCAGCCGGCGGGCCAGCGCGACCAGTTCGCGGCCGGCGGCGCCGCGGGCGGCGTCGTAGGCGCGCAGCAGTTCCCCGACGGAGTCGGCACGGCGCCAGCCCTCGGCGAAGGCGGCCGCGTCCTGGAGGGCCTTGGCGGCGCCGCTCGTGTTGTGCGGCCGCACGACGCTCGCCGCGTCCCCCGCCAGCAGCAGCCGGCCCGCTGCGGTGCGCGCGGTCTCCAGGTCGTAGATGGGCTGGACGAACACGTCCGCCGGGTCCGTCAGCGCGAGCGCCCGCCCCCAGTACGGCGGGAACTCGCGGTCGAGCAGCGCGGCGAGGTGGCCCGCCAGTTCGGGGGTCAGGCCGCCCGGCGGGAAGCTCGTCGGGTCGTCGAAGCGCAGCTGTCCGTCCTGCGGCGGAGGGGCGTAGAGGACCCAGTTCACCCGGGGGCCGTCCGGGCCGGGGATGCGGTAGACGACGCACGTGCCGCCGGGGAAGCAGACCGTGGTCACCGCTTCCGGCACCGAGTCCGCGTCCCTGCCCAGCTCCGCGAGCCGGGCCGCGTCGAAGTTCCCGCGCCAGCACACGTATCCGGCGTAGTGCGGCCGGGATTCCGGGCAGAGCGCCGCGCGCACCACCGACCGGTAGCCGTCCGCGCCGACGACCAGGTCGTACCGCTCGGCCGAGCCGTCGGGGAGCCGCAGCTCGGCGCCTTCGGTTCCGGCCGCCTCGACGGCCGTCACCGTCTCCCCCTGCCGGTAGACCACGGAGTCCGGGACCGACTCCCGCAGCCCCCGCCAGAGCAGGCCCCAGTGGTAGGAGTGGAAGGGGAACGGCTGCTCCCAGATCGCCCGGCCGCCCGGCCCGCCGGCGTCGTCCCGGACGACCCAGCGGCGCCGCTCCAGCCGGTGCGCCGCGATCCCCTCGGGCAGGGCCCCGTTCGCGCCGAGCTCCGCGGCCCGCTCGTCGTGGATGCACAGTCCCACGCCACGGTCCTGGAGCCGCCCGTTCGTGCGCTCCAGCACCACCACCTCACCGGCGCCCGCCCGCGCCGCCGCCGTGGCGATGGCGCAACCCGCGATGCTCCCGCCGACCACGGCGACCGTTCCGCCCCGCATGTCCGCCTCCTGCTGTCCGGGGGCGGGTCAGGTTACTGAACCGCGCGCCGCGACGTGCCGGGGCCGCGCGATCCCGCCGGATGTTGGCCGAAGGCGGACGTGCGCGGAACGGGGAGGGTTCAGCGGGCCGTCTGGGTGTGGACGTACTCCACCAGGCGGGTCAGCGCGTCCGGGTCCGTCGTCGGGAGGACGCCGTGGCCCAGGTTGAAGACGTGGCCCTCCAGGCCGGCGGCGGCCGCGAGGACCTCGTCGGTCTTGGCCTCCACGGCCTGCGGGGTGGAGAAGAGGACGGCAGGGTCCAGGTTGCCCTGGAGCGCCTTGCCGGGGCCCACGCGGCGGACGGCCTCGTCCAGCGGGACGCGGTAGTCGACGCCCATGACGTCGGCGCCAGCCTCGCCCATGAGGCCCAGCAGCTCGCCGGTGCCCACGCCGAAGTGGATGCGCGGGACCCCGTAGGAGGCGACGGACTCCAGGACCTTCGCCGACGCGGGCATCACCGAGCGGCGGTAGTCCGCCGGGGCGAGCGCGCCGACCCAGGAGTCGAAGAGCTGGATCGCGGAGGCGCCGGCCTCGATCTGGACCTTCAGGAAGGCGGAGGTGATCTCCGCGAGGCGGTCGAGCAGCTCCGCCCACAGCTTCGGGTCCCCGTACATCAGGGCCTTGGTGTGCTCGTGGTTCTTCGACGGGCCACCCTCGACGAGGTAGCTCGCGAGGGTGAAAGGCGCACCCGCGAAACCGATCAACGGCGTGGCGCCCAGTTCACCCGTGAGCATGCCGATCGCCTCGGTGACGTACGAGACGTCCTCCGGGGTGAGGTCGCGCAGCTGTGCGAGGTCCTCGCGGCGGCGGATCGGCTGGGCGACGACCGGGCCGACGCCCGGCTTGATGTCCAGGTCGACGCCGATGGCCTTCAGCGGGACCACGATGTCGGAGAAGAAGATCGCCGCGTCCACCTTGTGGCGGCGCACCGGCTGCAGCGTGATCTCGGTGACCAGGTCGGGCCGCATGCAGGACTCCAGCATCTGCGTGCCCTCGCGCACCTTGCGGTACTCCGGGAGCGAACGCCCCGCCTGCCGCATGAACCACACCGGGGTGTGCGGCACCGGCTCCCGCCGGCACGCCTTCAGGAAGGCGGAATCGTACGTCTGACTCGGCGTGCCCTGGGGGCGGTCGTTGGCGCTCACGACCCAAATCTTCGCACGTATGAAGAAGTGCCCGGCCCGGCGCGGGTGTCCCTGCGCCGTACGGGCGCACATACCGCCTAGTCTTCCCCGCATGGCTGCGGCTCAGGGACGATTTTCAGATGGCGCTGACGGTATGGACAGCGCGAAGGAGAGCTCCGTCCCGCTCCCGTTCCGGCGGGCGGTCGACGGCTTGAAGAAGGCGCGGCTGCGTCCGGGGATCGAGATCGACCCCACGAAGCCGCCTCAGAGACTGGCCCCGCACGCCTACGCGCTGGAGGCGGCGGTGGTCGACGGGGAGGACGACCTGGCCGACGGCCGGCTGATCCTGCTCCACGATCCGGCCGGGCACGACGCCTGGCAGGGCACGTTCCGGCTGGTCACGCTCGTACGGGCGGAGCTGGAGCCGGAGATGGCCGCGGACCCGCTGCTGCCCGAGGTGTGCTGGTCCTGGCTGACGGGGGCGCTGGACGCGCGCGGGCTGACGTACGGGGAGGCGAGCGGGACCGTGACCATGGCGAGCTCGCACTACTTCGGCGGGCTCGGGGAGCGGCGGCCGGCGACGCAGATCGAGATCAGAGCCTCGTGGACGCCGCGCGAGGGGGTGGGCGGGGTGCCGGACACCTCGGCGCACCTGGCGGCGTGGTGTGAGCTGCTGTGCCAGATCGCGGGGCTGCCCCCGGTGGGGCCGACGGACTCGGCCACGGGCGTGGTCTCCCTGCCGCAGCGGCGCGGTCCGCACCACCCGTAAGAGCGGTCGCGGCACCACTCGTACGGGCGGAGCCCGGCGGGGCGCCGTACGGCCCCCGGCGGAGGCCTCACGGGGCGTCCGGCCGGCTTTCGCGCACGTCACGACCGATCGGACCCGCATCCGCGTGGCAGTTCGGAGCATCCGGTGCGGCTTCTGATCACCCGATGATCGATCGTGCGTCCGAATTGCCCGAATTGTTACTCACCAAATCGTGATCATTCCCTAAAGCCGGGCGGGTGACGTGCCGAAGGAGTCAGTGACCATCCGCACGGTTCGCACCGGCTGCCTTCCCCGAGCCGGCTCGTCCCGCCACTCCCCCAGGAGGCCTAGGTGTCCGTTCTTCTCGAGCAGCCCGCAAGCCTGGTCGCCTACCGCCCGAACAAGCCGACGGCCATGGTCGTCGTGGCCGACCCGCGCGTCCGTTCCACCGTGACCCGCCATCTGTGGGCCCTCGGAGTCCGTGACGTGATCGAGGCGTCGTCCATCGCGGAGGCCCGTCCCCGCGTCGGCAGCCCGCGCGACATCTGCGTGGCCGACGTCCACCTGCCCGACGGTTCCGGTCTCACCCTGCTCTCCGAGACCCGTGCCGCGGGCTGGCCCAACGGCCTGGCGCTGTCCGCCGCCGACGACATCGGCGCCGTACGCAACGCCCTCGCCGGCGGTGTGAAGGGCTACGTCGTCACCGGTACGCGCACCAACATCGGGCTCCCCACCCGGCCCGGCGCCGCCCCCATCGGCGCTGCCGCCGCCCGTATGCACCGCCGCCCCCCGGGTGCCCCGAGCCACCCGGGCGGCTACCGGGAGCTCTCCGGCCGCGAGGTCGAGGTCCTGCGCCTCGTCGCGGAGGGCCAGTCCAACAAGGCCATCGGCGTCTCAATGGGCCTGTCCGCCCTGACCGTCAAGTCCCACCTCGCCCGGATCGCCCGCAAGCTGGGCACCGGCGACCGGGCCGGGATGGTCGCCGTGGCCCTCCGGACCGGGATCATCCACTGACCGCGGGCGGCCGGAGCCCCCGGATAGCCGTCCGGGGTAACGGTCCGGAACACCCCCGGCAAACTCCCCGCATACCGATCGCGCCCATCGGCGTGAAGGTCTGGATCTACAAGGGCGACGTCAAGAACATCGCCG
>NZ_JBHUSC010000003.1:44427-107189 GCF_042673805.1 Streptomyces sp. NPDC057010
GCCGCGCGCCGCCGCGCCGCCCCCGGCCCGAGCCCCGCGCGCGCCACGCACAGCCCCAGCCCCCGCCCCCAGCCCACCCGCCCCGCCACCCCCCCCGCCACCCCCCCCCCACCCCCACCCCGCCGGGCCCCGCCCGGCGCCGGCGCCGCGCGCCTCGCATCCACGGATACCCTTGACCGGTGACCGACGCCCAAGAGACCGCAGCAGACCTGCGCACCACCACCGGGGGCGGCCCCCCGGACGACGTCGTCAGTTCGTCCGATGGGCCGCCGATTCCGTTGCTGGAGCCCCGTGAGGGCATCCCTCCGGTGGTCGCCGACGCGGACGCGCTCGCCCGGGTGGTCGCGGCCTTCGCCGCGGGCACCGGGCCCGTAGCCGTCGACGCCGAACGCGCCTCCGGATACCGCTACGGCCAGCGCGCCTACCTGGTGCAGCTGCGCCGCGAGGGCGCGGGCTCCGCGCTGATCGACCCGGTGGGCTGTCCCGACCTGTCCGCACTGGGCGAGGCCCTGTCCGGCACCGAGTGGATCCTGCACGCCGCCACCCAGGACCTGCCCTGCCTGCGCGAAATAGGCATGGTGCCCACCTCCCTGTTCGACACCGAGCTGGCCGGCCGGCTCGCCGGCTTCCCGCGGGTCGGACTGGGCGCGATGGTGGAGAGCGTGCTCGGCTACGCGCTGGAGAAGGGCCACTCCGCCGTCGACTGGTCCACCCGCCCGCTTCCGGAGCCGTGGCTGCGCTACGCCGCGCTGGACGTGGAACTGCTGGTGGACCTGCGGGACGCCCTGGAGAAGGAGCTGGACCGGCAGGGCAAGCTGGAATGGGCCCACCAGGAGTTCGACGCCATCGCCTCCGCCCCGCCCGCGCCGCCGCGCAAGGACCCGTGGCGCCGGACCTCGGGCATGCACAAGGTGCGCCGCCGCCGGCAGATGGCGGTCGTACGGGAGCTGTGGGAGTCGCGGGACCGGATCGCCCAGCGGCGTGACGTCTCGCCCGGCAAGGTGCTGGGCGACGCGGCGATCGTCGAGGCCGCCCTGGCCCTCCCGGCGAACGTGCACACCCTGTCCGCCCTGCCCGGCTACGGGCAGCGGATGGGCCGGCGCCAGCTGGACCAGTGGATGGCCGCCGTGGACCGGGCCCGGGCCCTGCCCGAGAGCGAGCTGCCGCAGCCCGGGGCGACCCCGGCCGGTCCGCCGCCGCCGCGCTCCTGGGCCGACAAGGACCCGGCCGCCGCGGCCCGGCTGGCGGCGGCCCGCGCCGCGGTCTCGGCCCTGGCGGAGGGGCTGAACCTGCCCCAGGAGAACCTGATCGCCCCGGACACGGTGCGCCGGCTGTGCTGGGAGCCGCCGCAGCGGCTGGAGCCCGACACGGTGGCGCAGGCCCTGGCGGGCTACGGCGCCCGCCCGTGGCAGGTCGAACAGGTCACCCCGGCCCTGGTGACGGCGCTCGCGGTGACCGCCTGACCGGCAGGCCTGCCGGGAACGGGCACGGGGTCCTCACTCAAGCGGAGTGAGGATCCCGTCCTCGTCCCGGTGGAAGCTCCCGCCGTTCTCGCCGTACACCTTGTTGTTCTTGAGCCATTGCTCGGACATGGCGTGGAGGTGAGTGGCCGCCCGCTCCCAGACGATCTGGTGACCCGCGCAGGCGAGCCGGAACATCAGCTTCTTCTTCCCTGGGATCAGCCGGTAGAGCTCGGGCACCGAGAAGTACAGCAGCCCCAGGTCCGGCGCCGTGTTCACGATGGAGTCGTGCTCCCCGTACACGAGGCACACGGGCACCTTCTTGCCGAGGATGTCGTGCAGCCGCACGGTCGTGGAGTTCCACCCCCACCAGAACGAGTTCCGCACCCGGCTGAACCCCGTCGGTGCTCCGTACGTCGGACCGCCCCACGTGGCACCGAGCGCGTCGACGTCCTGGATCGCCTTCCACACCTCGTCGAGAATGCCGTTCTCGCGCTGGTCCGGACATTTCAGGTCCCTGGCCCACGACGCTGTGAGCCCGTTCTTCGAGAGGACGGACATCGGGTAGCCGAAGGCCGCCGCCGGGGTACCCACCGGAAGGTCCTCCGGCGCGCCGAAGTCGGTACCCTCCTTGCTCTCCCTTCCGTTGGGCGGGAAGAGCGGCGCTGCCAGGAACAGGCTGTTGACCTTGTCGGAGTGCTGGATCGCGTACGGCCCGAGCTGCTGCGCGGCCGCGGACCAGCCGATCAGGTCGATCTTGGCCATGGGCTGGCCGATCTCCTTGCGGATGAACTCGACGACCGTGTCGACCTCCTGCCAGTCGCTCTGGGAGTTGTTCAGCTGGAAGCGGTACTTCGCGGGGGCGTCCGGGGCCGGCAGGTCGGCCTTGGGGATCGGGTTGGGGGAGAGCAGCGGGCGCTGCACGGGGCTGACGTTGAACGGGTCGTCCATCACCTTGGGATGGGTCGACAGCCCGGACCCCTGGAGCTCCATCACGAAGACGTCGTAGCCCGCCTTGGCCAGCTGCTCGGCCCAGCTGTAGTCCTTGTTCGGGGGGTCGAAGCCCGCCAGGGCCGGGACGCTCCGGCCGTGCAGCATCAGGACGGGCTTGCGCGGGCCGGTCGTGGGCCTGCGCTCCCGTACGAAGAGCTTGACCATCTTCCCTTCGTTGGCCGGGATGCTCGACTTGTGGTCGACGTAATGGTCATTGGACTGTGTCTGGACCGCCATCGATGGCTCCGTCTTTCGTCGGTGGGTCCCGGGCGGGCGCCCGGGCCGACCCAGCCTTCGCCCGGGCCGGGGCCCGATGCCACCGACGCGACCGCGCGGGCCCGGCCGGCGACCCGTACGAGTGTCCCCGGCATGCCGATCGGCCGGGCGCGCGGTGGGGGCGCGAGGGGGCTCACATGGTGCGGGCCAGTGTGACCTTCGCCGCTGTTCGGGGAGGGGGTGTGCACGCCGGTTACCGGCAAGTAGCATGGCCGGGTGAGCGGGCGCTCAGCCATACCGGCCGGGCCGCCCCCGCGCAGCAGCGCCATCCCGTACCTGGAGGAGAGCCAACGTGCCTCGTACCGTCAGGGACGTCGTCTTCGTCGACGGCGTCCGCACCCCGTTCGGCAAGGCGGGCCCGAAGGGCATCTACCACGAGACCCGCGCCGACGACCTCGTCGTGAAGGCGATCCGGGAGCTGCTGCGCCGCAACCCGGACCTGGACCCCAAGAAGATCGACGAGGTCGCCATCGCCGCGACCACGCAGATCGGCGACCAGGGCCTGACGCTGGGCCGCACGGCCGGCATCCTCGCGGGCCTCCCGCAGTCCGTCCCGGGCTACTCCATCGACCGCATGTGCGCCGGCGCGCTGACCGCCGTGACCGCCGTCGCGGGCGGTGTGGCCTTCGGTGCGTACGACGTCGCCCTCGCCGGCGGTGTCGAGCACATGGGCCGCCACCCCATGGGCGAGGGCGTCGACCCGAACCCGCGCTTCGTCTCCGAGAAGCTGGTCGACGAGTCCGCCCTGTTCATGGGCATGACCGCCGAGAACCTGCACGACCGGTACCCGACGATCACCAAGCTCCGCGCCGACGAGTACGCCGTGCGCTCGCAGGAGAAGGCCGCCAAGGCGTACGCCGACGGCAAGATCCAGCAGGACCTGGTCCCGATCTCGGTGCGCAACACCAACGAGGCCGCGGGCGAGACGGGCTGGGGCTTGGTCACCACCGACGAGCCGATGCGCCCGGGCACCACGCTGGAGAACCTGGCGAACCTGAAGACCCCGTTCCGTACGCACGGCCGGGTCACCGCGGGCAACGCCGCCGGTC
Organism: Streptomyces sp. NPDC057010; assembly: GCF_042673805.1. Classification (NCBI taxonomy): domain Bacteria; kingdom Bacillati; phylum Actinomycetota; class Actinomycetes; order Kitasatosporales; family Streptomycetaceae; genus Streptomyces; species Streptomyces sp. NPDC057010. Next base: position 48,206 of record NZ_JBHUSC010000003.1, read on the forward strand.
TCAACGACGGTGCCACCGCCGCGATCATCGCGTCCGAGGACTTCGCCCGCGAGAACAACCTCCCGGTCAAGATGCGCCTGGTCTCGTACTCCTTCGCGGGTGTCGAGCCCGAGGTCATGGGCTACGGCCCGATCCCGGCCACCGAGAAGGCCCTCGCCCAGGCCGGCCTGTCCATTGAGGACATAGGCCTGTTCGAGATCAACGAGGCCTTCGCGGTCCAGGTCCTGGCCTTCCTGGAGCACTACGGCATCGCCGATGACGACGCCCGCGTGAACCAGTACGGCGGCGCCATCGCCTTCGGCCACCCGCTCGCCTCCTCGGGCGTGCGTCTGATGACGCAGCTGGCCCGCCAGTTCGAGGAGCAGCCGCACGTCCGTTACGGCCTGACGACCATGTGCGTCGGCTTCGGCATGGGCGCCACGGTCATCTGGGAGAACCCGAACTTCAACGCCGAGGGAGACTCCAAGTGAGCACCACCGCTGAGCTCCTGAAGGGCGCGGCCGAGCTGTTCCCGGACGAGGTCGTCACGTCCGCGCACGTCCGCCACCTGGACCTGCCGTTCGGCGCCGGGCGCTTCGCGCTCATCACGCTGGACAACGGCTTCGACCACACCAAGCCGACCACCTTCGGCCCGCAGTCGCTGGCCAACCTGAACGCGGCGATCGACCAGGTCGAGCAGGAGGCCCTCGCGGGCTCCATCGTCGGCGCGGGCATCACCGGCAAGCCGTTCATCTTCGCGGTCGGTGCCGACCTCAAGGGTGTCGAGCTGCTGAAGCAGCACGACGAGGCGCTCGCCATCGGCAAGGGCGGCCACGACGTCTTCAAGCGCCTGTCCGCGCTGGCGGTCCCCACCTTCGCGTACTACAACGGTGCGGCGATGGGCGGCGGTGTCGAGGTCGGTCTGCACTGCACCTACCGCACCGTCTCGAAGGCCATCCCGGCCTTCTCGCTGCCCGAGGTCTTCCTCGGCCTGGTTCCGGGCTGGGGCGGCTGCGCCATCCTGCCGAACCTGATCGGCGCCGAGCGCGCGGTCTCGGTGATCATCGAGAACTCGCTCAACCAGAACAAGCAGCTGCGCGGCAAGCAGGTCTTCGACCTCGGCATCGCCGACGCGATCTTCGAGGGCGCGGACTTCCTGGAGCAGTCGCTCCTGTGGACCGCGAACGTGCTGAACGGCACCACCGAGGTCGTCCGCGCCGAGATCGACCGCGGCGAGGCCTGGGACGCGGCCGTCGCCAAGGGCCGTTTCATCGCGGACTCCAAGGTGCACGGCGCCGCTCCGGCCGCCTACCGCGCGCTGGACATCATCGCCGCGGCCAAGTCGGGCGACCTCCAGGCCGGCTTCGACGCCGAGGACACGGCCCTGGCCGACCTCATCATGGGCGGCGAACTGCGCTCGGGCATCTACGCCTTCAACCTGGTCCAGAAGCGCGCCAAGCGCCCGGCCGGCGCCCCGGACAAGTCCCTGGCCCGTCCGGTCACCAAGGTCGGCGTCGTCGGCGCGGGCCTGATGGCCTCGCAGCTGGCGCTGCTCTTCCTGCGCCGCCTGGAGGTGCCGGTGGTCCTCACCGACATCGACCAGGAGCGCGTGGACAAGGGTGTGGGCTACGTCCACGCCGAGATCCAGAAGCTGCTCGGCAAGGGCCGCATCAACCAGGACAAGGCCAACCGCCTGACCGCCCTGGTGACCGGCGTCCTGGACAAGGCCGAGGGCTTCGCGGACGCGGACTTCATCATCGAGGCCGTGTTCGAGGAGATGTCCGTCAAGCAGAAGGTGTTCGCGGAGGTCGAGGCGGTCGCCCCGGCGCACGCGATCCTCGCCACCAACACCTCCTCGCTGTCGGTGTCGGAGATGGCCTCCAAGCTCCAGCACCCGGAGCGCGTGGTCGGCTTCCACTTCTTCAACCCGGTCGCGATCCTCCCGCTGCTGGAGATCGTCCGCGGTGAGCAGACCGACGACGCCTCGCTGGCCACGGCCTTCGGTGTCGCCAAGAAGCTGAAGAAGACCGCGGTCCTGACGAAGGACGCCCCGGCGTTCGTCGTGAACCGCATCCTGACCCGCTTCATGGGCGAGATCCAGAACGTCATCGACGAGGGCACCCCGGTCGTCACCGCCGAGAAGGCCATCGAGCCGCTCGGCCTGCCGATGTCCCCGCTGGTGCTGCTGGAGCTCGTCGGCCCGGCGATCGGTCTGCACGTCTCCGAGACCCTGAACCGCGCCTTCCCGGAGCGGTTCACCGTCTCCCCGAACCTGGCTGCGGTCGTCAAGGCCGGCAAGCGCGGCTTCTACGTCTACGATTCCGGCAAGCCGGAACTGGACCCCGAGGTCGCCGCCCTCCTGGTGCAGGGCGACGTCGTCCTGACCGAGGAGCAGGTCCGCGACCGCGTCCTGGACGCGGTGGCGCAGGAGATCGGCCTGATGCTGGAGGAGGGTGTCGTGGCCGAGGCCCAGGACATCGACCTCTGCCTCATCACGGGCGCCGGCTGGCCCTTCCACCTGGGCGGCGTGACGCCGTACCTGGACCGCGAGGGCGTCTCGGAGCGGGTGAACGGCAAGAAGTTCCTCGCCCCCGGTCTGGCGAGCGTCCCGGTCTGATCCGGTCCCGTCCGGTCTGATCCGGACCGCGCACGACGAAGCCGATGCCGCACCGCCCTCCAGGGGTGGTGCGGCATCGGCCGTTTCGCGCGGCCGGTCGTGCTCAGCGCGCGAAGAGGGCCAGCGCGTTGGCCACCGGCCGTTCGGTGGACTTGCCGTCGGCCTCCCGCGGGTGGTTGCGCAGCCGCCCGCCCACGACCATGCTCGTGGACCCGCCGCCGTCGAGGCCTATGCCGTCCTTGGCGCCGAGCGAGGCCAGCAGCTCGGCGGCCTCGGCGAGCGTGGCTCCGGCGTCCACCCCGGCCTTCCGGCCGTCGATCGTCACCAGCAGCAGCGCGCCGTCGGCGGTGACACCGACCACCGTGCGCGGGGCCCGCTTGGTGGAGGCGGCCGCGTCGCCGAGCGCGGACGCCCCGTCCTTGAGCAGGCGGTAGCGGCCGCCGACCGCCGTGTCGACGCGGCCGGCCACCGGCAGCCCCGTCATGTCGTTCATCAGGATGGAGCGCGTGATCTTGCCGCCCGTGCGGGCGTGGGAGCGCAGCCAGTCGACGCCGGTCCCCGTCGCGTAGAGCGTGCTGCCGCCCTCGGGGACGGGTCCGCCGGCGGGCTGGCGGACGTCCACCACCCGGCCGCTGCGGTCGAGCAGCGCCTCCATGCTGTCCGGGGAGCCGGCGGGAGTGCTGTCGCCCCACTCCTCGGTGAACGCCACGAGTTCGGCGTCGTCCGTGCACAGCCCGCCGTACGGCTCCTCCATCGGCACCTCGGTGACGGCCAGGCGGTCGCCGCCCACGCCGCCGCAGCCCAGGACGCGGCCCGGGACCCGGTTGATGCCGTCCAGTTCCCGGCGTGCCCCGTCGTCCGAGATCACCTGGCCTTCGGTGGTGACCTCGTCGATACGGGCGTTGATGCGGCCGTCCTTGTCACCGATCAGCAGCGCGGTGCGGCCGTTGGTCGCCTCGCTGAGCATCTTGCCGCGTTCGGTGTACAGGCCCAGCGGGTCGCCGTCGTAGCCGCCGTAGTTCTTGCCGGTGCTGATGTCGAAGTAGGAGGCGTTGACGGCGGCCAGCGCCCCGGAGGCCCCGGCCATGTCCCGTACCGTCTCGGCGTGGGCGAGGGCGCTCCCGTGCACGGAGCCCACCTTGACGCGGGCGTCGGGGCGGACGGTCAGGACCTGCACGTGCGAGTTCGCGCGCCCGTCGAGCTTCCGGACGAGCTCCTCGTAGGAGACGCCCTCGGGCAGCACGGTGTCGGGGACCGCGGGCCGGGAGGAGGCCCCGCCGTCCGGGAGTCCCGTCCCGCCCGAGCATCCCGCCAGGACCAGGACCGTCGCAAGGGCCGCCGCGAGGCGGTGGGGCCTAGCCATGGACGGCACCCATGGCCCCCGGCGACAGCGCCAGGTCGCCGATGTGGACGACCACGTCCGACCGGACGCAGTGGCCGTCCGCGTCCTCGTAGGTGCAGGTGAAGAAGTCGTAGCCGTGGTACGAGGCGGGGGCCTGGTAGGTGACCGTGCCGTCGGGCGCGCAGTGCAGCGTGCCCCGCCGGGGGATGCCGACGCCGGAACGGCGCAGCCCGGGCTCGGCGTCCGCGGGCAGGATGACCCGGGCGCCGGGGTGCAGGTTCAGGGCGCGGCCGGGGATGCTGTGGCGGCGGACCCAGAAGCCCTGGTCCTCGATGCCCGAGCAGGGGATCAGCTTGTCGCCCTGGAACGGCATCAGGCCGACGACCACGCGCGGGAGCATCACGGCGCCGTCCGGGGCGTCCGCCGTGACCTTGACGGTGCAGGTGGCGGTGAACGGCTCGGTCCCGGTGGCGAACGCCGCGTACCGGCCGTTCTTCAGCAGCCGGAAGCCCTGGAGGTCGCCCAGGACCACCGCGTCGCCCAGCATGTCGTCGAGGATGTACCCGTACGTGCGGTGCGCGCCACCGCTGGGGGTGAGGGTCATGGCCAGGGTGAACTCCTGGCCGGGGACCAGGGGCCGGCCGGGGTCGGCCGAGGACACCAGGTCGAGCACGCCGCCGTAGGGGCCGTTGACGATCCAGGCGCGGACCACGGGGAACCAGTCGCTCACTTCGCCGCTCCCGCCATCGACCTGCCGACCCGCTCCTTGGTGACCCGCTCGGACACCGCGTCGTCGAGGAACTCCACCGCCTGGTTCGCGTCGAACTGGTTCTCCAGGTTGCGGAAGTACTGGCCGGGCAGCAGCCCGCGCGACCGCATCTCGCCGGCGACGGACCGGGCGACCTCCACGGCGCCGTACGGCCGCAGGTGCGAGTTGTCGCCCACCCCGTCGGGGTAGTTGGGGTGCTCGCCCGGTTCGAGGTAGAGGAAGACCTGCCGGCAGTCCTGCGGGCCGAGCTGCCGCCACCAGGCGACGCTCCACTCGTTGAGGTCGATCAGCGGCACGGACATCTGCCCGGCCAGCTCCCGCATGGCGGCCGGGTAGAGGCCCAGCGGGCGGCGGAAGTTGCCGAACTTGTCGAAGACCGAGCGTTCGTGGCTGGTGACGAGCACGGGGTGGGCGCCGCGCAGCCGGGTCTCGTCGACGTACCGCCGCAGGTTCCCCTGGTAGTCGCGGAAGGGCTCGGTGTGCAGGCCGGCGCCCGGCTTCGCGTCGTTGGGACCGAAGGAGATCAGGTGCAGGTCGCCGGGGCGCAGGTGGTCCAGGACCCAGGCGAGCCTGCCGCGTTCCATGAAGCTCTTGCTGCTGGCGCCCGCGCGGGCGCAGTTGATCAGGTCGGCGCCCTGCAGGAAGAGCGGCATCGCCTGTCCCCAGCCGGTCATGGGGGCCATGCTGCGCGGGCGGTCGCATAGGCTCGATCCGCCGGACAGGAAGACTGCCGTCATGGTGCGTCCTTCATGTGGTTCTCAGAACTCCCCGAAGCCCCGTGCCCCGAGGTGCAGTTGTGCCCGCTGGTCGCCGACGACGTTGGCGTCCATGGTGTCGATGACATCGAAGGCGCGTTCGCAGTTGGAGGTGTCGCGCAGGACGAAGAACGCCTCGGCACGGCGCGTGTACTCGGGTTCGACCCGGAAGCCTCGCTCCATCGTCGCGATGATCTCGTCGACGGCGTGGTCGACGGTGCGGCAGGCGGGCCCGAAGCCGTCCCGGGCCAGGTCGAAGTAGCCCCGCTTGTAGTGCTTGCTGTAGAAGGACTCGTCGTCGAAGTTCGTGTAGACGATCGGCTTGCCCATGTAGGCCACGTCGAAGAACACCGAGGAGTAGTCGGTCACCAGCATCGAGCACTCGCGCATGGCGAGCTGTACGTCGCGGCCCGTCGTGGAAACCGTGATCGACGGGTGGTCGATCTTGAAGTGGCTGAGGTAGGGGCGGATCTCGTAGTGCGGCATGAACTCCAGCTCGACGCCGTGGAACTGCAGCGCGCCCAGCAGCCGCTCGTTGCGCAGCAGCGCGGAGAAGAACCGGTAGTACTCGGAGGCGGGGAACGGGATCTCCGGCTTGGCCGCCCTGTTGTACGAGGGGGCGACGATGTCGCGGCGCCAGGTCGGCATGACCAGGATCCGCCGCGGGCCGTGGACCGGCTCCAGGGCGTCGAAGCGGGGCAGGCCGGTCGCCGCGACGCGCTCGTAGCCGTAGCCGCAGTGCTCGGCGTAGTAGGACCGCTCGCTGCGTCCCGTGGTGAGGACCATGTCGACGTTGGTGGCCTGGCCGTGGATCGAGGCGACGACGTCGTTGTAGACGACGCCGTGCTGGAGGAACACCCGCTTGTAGCGCAGCAGGTCGCCGTAGCCGCGCAGGAAGGCCCTCTTGAGCAGACCGGGGAAGCCGAGGTAGGCCTCCAGGTCGTAGGCGTTGATCAGCCGCTCCGCGTGGAGCAGGTAGGCCCGGTGCTTCCACGACAGGCGGTCGATGACCTGCCCGTAGCGGGCGACCTTGTCCCAGTCCGGGGAGTCGCCGTTGATGGAGTAGTAGACCTTGGTCTTGGGCCGGTTCTGCCGGATCCACTTGAACAGGTGGTAGCTGTTGTCCTGCGCGGTGTCCTCGCGCTCACCGATGATCCAGATGCCCCGGTTGTGCAGGCGGGGGTAGGTGAGCCAGTACATCAGGCGGGTGCGCCAGCCGGGGCGGCCGGGCAGTGAGTTGCGCAGCTCCCAGCGGAAGCGCCGCAGCTTGTCCTTGCGGCGGGCCGTGAAGCCGCGCACCCAGCGGATGGAGACCTGCTCCTCGTCGTCGATCGACAGGACGAGGCGCTGCCGGCCCTCGGTGTGCACGCCCTTGAAGCGGTGCAGCATCTGCCGGGCCGCCAGCGGGAGGTCGTGGTGGCGTTCCTGGTCGTGCACCCGCATGACCAGGGTCAGCTCGGCGTTGCGCAGCGGGTCGAGCGCGGAGGGGCGGGCGGTGGCGCGCCAGCCGGAGAACCAGTCCTGGTTCTTGCGGGTGCGCCAGCGGTCGCGGCGGTAGACCTGCTCGACGGGGAGCGCGACCTCACGCTCCCCGTCGGAGAGGACCAGCTGGATCCGGTTCGTGAACCGGGCGTTGATGTCCACTCCGGAGAAGACGAGGAGTCCCTCGAAGCGGAGCTCGTCTTCGGCCCAGTCGAAGGTCTCCAGGACGGCGCTGGCCCGCGGGACGCGCAGCAGCGCGGTCTGCACCGGGTCGCTCGCGAGCCTGCGGTAGATGCCTTCCTCGTCCAGGAACAGGGTGGGCAGGTACTCCGGTGTGCTCAGCGGGTCCGCGAAGAGGTCGAGGTTGCCCGTGACGATCGCGTGGTGCTGGATCTTGGACTGCGGGTGGGACGCGTACTGGAGGATCAGCTCGTCGGCGACCTGGCCGTAGACCTGTCCCAGCATGGGCAGGATCGCGGCGAGCTCCGGCCTGCTCATGATGCGGTGCATGTTGCGCACGTAGGGCTGGAGCGTACGGACGACGAAGCGCTGGGCGAGCAGGACGATCCGGGGCGGGGCGCCCTTGACCGAGGCCAGTACGTACGAGGCCAGGCGGACCCGCTCCACCGCCTTGGCGGGGTCGTTCCAGGGGCGGTCGAAGAGCGAGTTCTGGTTCTGCTCGTCGCGCGCGTAGAAGCGGGCTCCGGGTGCGATGGCCACCGCCCGCGCGTACAGCACGGCCGGGACGGTGAACCAGTCGTCCTCGGGACCGGGACCGGGGCCGCAGCGGAAGCCGTGCTCCCGGATGAAGGAGGTCTTGAAGAGCTTGGCACCGAGCTGCGTGGAGAAGACGAGGTACGGCGCGTCCGCCAGCCTGCGGACGGGGTCCTTGGCGGTGAAGTACCGCTGCCACGGCTCGTCCCCGCTCCGCCAGGGGCCGGGGAAGTTGTCCGCCTGTCCGACGACGACGTCGGCGCCCTTGACCCGGCGGGCCGCCGTCAGCAGCCGGCCGACGGCGTCCTCGCCGAGGATGTCGCGGGCGCGCGCGAACATCACGTACGGGGCTGCGACGTACCGCAGCCCGTGGTCGAAGGCGGTGCGCAGGCCGAGGCTGTGCTGGGTGACGACGCCGGCGTTGGGGTAGTAGGCGGCGAAGGCCGACAGCTGCTGCGCGGTGCTGTCGCTGGAACCGTCGTCGACGAAGAGCACCTGGGTGCGGGCGAAGCTGTCCTGTGCGACCAGTGAGGAGAGGAACTCGCGCAGGTGGTACTCGTCGTTGTGGCAGTGGACCACGAGCGCGGCGGCGTACTGGTCGGGCGGGGCGGCGGGGCCGGCCGGGGCGGTGTCCTGCCACCACAGCCAGGGGGTGCCCCGGTCCGAGGTCCCCAGCTGGATTTCGCCGGTCTCCGGGCGCAGACCGAGGTTGCCGCTGACGGTCTCGTAGAGCTCGAAGACGCCGGCCGCGCAGGAGTGCCGCATGCGGGAGACGTCGAGGCCGCTGATGTTCAGGGCGGTGGAGGCGCGTTCGCCGCCGTGTCTGAGCTGGACGAAGAAGTTCCAGTGACCCGCGCGGTCGGCCTTGTCCAGGGTGGTCTTGAGGTCGACGGTGGTGTGGTAGCGGATCCAGTCCGCGTCGATCTCCACGCCGGAGACGGGGAAGCGGTGGTCCGTCTTGGTGCTGCGGCGGCGCAGCACCGCGATGAGTTCGACCTTGTCCTCGGCGTCGAACCGGCCGAACTGGTTGCGTATCGCTCCCGCGATGTGCAGCTCGCCGTCGACCACCTCGATCGAGACGGCCTGGTTGTACATGCGGGCGTCGGCCAGCTTGTGGCCGGTCAGCTCCAGCTCGGTGACCTCGAGGAACTTCTCGGCGTCGGGGTGGCCGAGCAGCGATCCCGACCAGAACACCCGGCCGTCGCGCTCCACGATGTCGGAGCTGATGACGCTGCGGCGCTTCATGTAGTCGGAGGCCGACACGGCGATGTCGACGCGGCCGTGCATCAGGCCGAAGGCGCGGATCCGCTCCATGGGGCCGCACAGCTCGAAGGTGCCGGGGTCGAGGCTGCGCAGGTACGGGGCGACGGCGGCGACGAACGCGTCGTGGTAGGCGTGGTCGCCGGTGCGCAGCTCCGGGGTGTAGAGCCGCAGGTCGTGCGAGAGGAACTTGGCGCCCTTGCGGGCGAGCAGGTCCGGGCGGCCGACGCTGTACAGGAAGCTGTCGGTGTACTGGTGCACCAGGACGCGGTCGCGGATGCTGCGCAGCTCGTGGCGGCGGTTGGTGATCGAGGGCTGGTCGGACTCCCGCTCCCACATCCACCGGTAGACGGGGGTGGCGAGGATGGTGAGCGAGCGCGCGTGGAAGTTCGCGACGGTGGAGAAGTAGGTGTCCTCGAAGTAGACGCCCTCGGGGAAGCGGATGCCGTAGTTGTCGAGGAAGTCCCGGCGGTACAGCTTTCCGGTGGCTATCGGGTCGTCGATCAGCTCGGGCATGCCGCCGAGGCCGGCGACGGTCTGGTCGGCCGGGTACAGCTGGGGCTGCCAGACGGTGATCTCGTCCGTGGCCTGGTTGATGCGGACCACGCGGCCGGCGGTGACCTCGGAGCCCGTGGTGAGGGCGGAGGAGAGCAGGGTCTCGACGGCCTTGAGCGGCAGCTCGTCGTCCGCGTCGAGGAACATCACGAACTGGCCGGAGGCGGCTTCGATGCCGTTGTTGCGGGGTGCGCCGCAGCCGCCGCTGTTGTGCTGCCGCTCGATGACGCGGACCCGGCCGTCCTGGGCGGCGTACTGGTGGGCCACGGCGAGGGTGCCGTCGGTGGACCTGTCGTCGACGACGAGGACCTCGACGCCCCGGTGGGTCTGGGCCAGTGCCGACTGGAGGGCGCGGGCCAGGGTGGCGCTCGCGTTGAAGGCCGGGATGACGATGGTGGCGCGGTACTGCGATATGTCGACCGGGAAGCTCATCTGGGGTGGCGCTCCGGTCCGGCGTAGTCGGGGCGCGGCAGCGCCTGCGACGGGATCTTGGCCAACTGCATGGTGTCGGTGACGCCGCCGGTGTACTCGTCCGTGTAGGGGCGCGGGTACGGCTGGAAGCCGGGGTCCTCGTACGGTTCGGGGGCGGGGAACCGGCGGTCGGCCTCGGCCACCGCCGGGTAGTCGCCCTCGTCGCGGCGGCGGTGGCGGCCCGCGTGCAGGTGCGGGGCTATGGAGCCGGCGCGCGAGGGGGTGCTGCCGGGGTCGAGGCGTTCCATCGTGCGCGTGAAGTCCCGGGTGGAGAGCCAGAACTTGAACATGATGACGAGCTCGAAGGCGCCCATCAGCACGGCCGACACCGCCGTGGTCCACAGCACGTGGCCGATGACGGGGCCGACGATGAAGATGAACATCTGGAACTCGATGCCGCTGATGAGGTGCGGCCGGATGCGGCTCTGCACCAGGGCGTGGCGGACCCGTGCGTACCAGGGGAAGCGCTCGCGGAACTGCTGGTGCAGGTCGATGACCTCGGCCTGGTCGGTCTGCACGCTCCGGCGCTTGAGCTCGTCGGCCTGGCCCAGGGGGTCCTCGCGCAGCAGGTCCTCGATGAAGACGACCTTGCGCTCCTCCTCTTCGAGGCCCTGCTCCGCCTGCCGGGCGAGGGTGACGGCTTCGATCTTGTTACGCATGGACATGCGCATCTTGTAGATCTGGAGGGCGTCGACGTAGCGGAGCATGTCGAGGAAGATCACGACGAGGGCGGCGAGCAGGAAGATCTCCTGGTCGGCGCGCACGAACTGGCCGCCCATGAGGGCCAGCGCGCAGACGAGCACGCGGATGCGGTCGAAGACGTAGTCGAGCCAGCCGCCGAAGATGGTGCCGTTGCCCTTGAGGCGGGCGAGCTTGCCGTCGATGCAGTCGAGGATGAAGCTGACGTGGTAAAGGCCGGCGCCGATGCACAGGGAGATCCAGTCGCCCTGGAAGAAGAAGTACGCGGAGCCGAGGCCCACGTAGAGCGCGGCCCACGTCACGCGGTTGGGCGTCACGAAGTTCCAGCGGGCCAGGAGACAGACGAGGCGGGTCGCAATCGGGTCGACCAGAAGGACCGTCCACCAGGCATCCCTTTTTTTGCAGGTCAGCTTCTGGACGGCCTTCAGTGACAGCTTGGACATAACCCCTCAGTCGTCAACGGCGGACCGGGCGACGACGCTCGCCGCCATCGTGGCGCCAAACGTTCACCTAAGATTCAGGTAAAGGGCGCACCATGACCATAACAAGCCACTTATGACCTGAGCCAGTACTCAAATCATCAACTACGGCGACCAAATGCTCCTTATTGGACAATCCAAGGAGTGAACTCCAGGCCATTGGATCCCAGTTGCTGGCGCGCCACACGGAGTTTCCCGTCCCTGCCCACTGTGGCGATCACCACACGGCCCCGGCCGTCGAACGCGGCCGCGGGCGGAACCACCGAGGGCTCCCCGGATTCCGCCCACCACACACCCGTGTCCGGCCGCCCGTCCGGGTGCGCGCCGATGGCCGTCACTCCCCCGGCGCCGCCGCGCACGAGCACCGTGCAGCCCCAGCCCTGGATGTCGGCGCCCGACACCCCGCCGACCGGACCGACCCCGTCCGGCCCGCCGAGGCCGATCGGCGCCTGCGCGCCCGGCCACCAGACGCAGACCTCGTTGCTGCCCGCGTAGCGGAAGCGCACCAGGCCGGCCTCGGGGGCGGCGGAGAGGCTTCCCGGGTACGGGCTCACGGGGATCCGGCGGTTCTCCGCCCACTCCGAGGACGCGTCCCGCCGGTACCAGTGGACCGCGGCCTGGGCGTCGCGCGCCCGCGCCACCATGTGCACCCCGCCGTCGGCGGCCGGGAAGGCCGCCACTTCGTCGGCCGTACGCATGCCGCCCAGCGTCTCCCAGCCGCTCAGGCTGCCCTTGGGCGACTGCCGCCGCACGCTGACACTGTGTCCGAAATTGCGGACGAAAAGGTGCAGAACGCCGCCGGCGTCGAAGGTGGCCGCCGGAAATCCGACTTCACGGGCCTTCTGCCAGCTCGCCGCGTTGGGGTTGCCGATCGAGACCCAGGGTCCGACCGGGCGGCCCGTCTGGTACTGGGTGGCGCAGACCACCTCGACGGTGGCTCCGCCCTCCCGGCGCTTGGTGCGGCTCAGCCCGATCAGGTGCGCGTAGCCCTCGGGGCCCCGCAGCACGGTCAGCCCGGGCATCAGCTCCGGGCCTTCGAGCAGCTCGGGCCCCCGCCAGCCGTCGGCCTCCGTCGGTCCCTCGGTCCAGCGGACGACGCCGGCGGCCGTGGGCAGGTAGGCGGACAGCCGGCCGTCCTTGCCGGCCACCAGCCAGCGGGTGGGGAGGGGGTAGCGGGTGCACGCCTCGGGAGGCAGCGCGGGGTCGGCGCCGGCCCTGCGGCAGTCGACGAAGACCGGGGTGCCGGCCTCCAGCTGGTAGCGGCGGGCGGCCCTGAGCGCGCTGCGGGCCACCTGCCCGCGCGCCGCCGGTTCGCTGACGATCGGGAGCTTGCGTTCGCGGTCCATGTCGTCATGGACGGGATCCGGGTCGAGGGTCCGTACGCGCAGCGGCCCGATCTCGTGGAGGGCGTCCAGGATCTGGCCCGTGAGGCCGCCCTCCTCCGCGTCGAGGAAGAACGGTTCTCCGGGGAAGGTGCACCCTCGCCGCCGCGCCTGCGCGACGGCCGCCTCCATCGCGCGGTACTCGGCGTCGCCGCCGGCGTCGAGACAGACGACCTCGATCACGGAGCCGGCCGGTTCGGAGAGGATGAGGGGCACGGCGTCGGCGGGGCCGGCCACGACGATCGCCACGGGGGCCGTCCGGCCGGACTGCGGGCCGCTGCCCGGCAGCGGTTCACGGGACGTCTCGCCGCGTCGCGCACGACGCCTCGTTGCTCGGGCCATGGCTTCCTCTCCTCCTCCCTGGCGCCTCGCCGGACTCCGGGATTTCCGCTTCACGACCGACCAGGAGGACGATAAGCGCTCTCCCATTCGACTCGGAAATCTGCTTATAGTGCAGCGGCATCCGGACGGCCACACCCACTGACGTCCGCCCCAGGGCCCCCCGAGGATTCGAGCAGTATGACCCAAGACACCGCCGCCCGTAGCCGCCGCCGGACCGGAGGCCGCGGGGCACGCCCGCGCAAGCGGCGCGTGCTGAGGATCGTCCTCCTCGTGGTCGCCGTGCTGATCCTGGGCACCGCCGGCGCCGGCTGGTGGGCGTACAGCCACCTCAACGGGAACATCGACAGCGTCGACCTGGACAAGGCGATCGGCGACAACCGCCCGCAGAAGGTCGTCGCCGGAGCGCAGAACGTCCTCGTGCTCGGCTCCGACTCCCGTGCGGGGGCCAACGGCGACCTCGACCACGGCGACGTCAGCGGCGCCCGCTCGGACACCGCGATGCTGGTGCACATACCCGACGGCCGGTCCAAGGCCACCGCGGTGAGCATCCCCCGCGACACCCTGATCACCCGGCCCGAGTGCAAGGGCGAGGACGGCAAGACCGTCCCCTCCGCGAAGCGGGTCATGTTCAACTCCGTCTACTCGCTCGGCGGTCCGGCCTGTGTGGTCAAGACCGTGGAGGGGATGTCCGGCGTCCGCGTGGACCACTTCGTCGAGGTGGACTTCGCCGGCTTCAAGGGACTGGTGGACGCGCTCGGCGGGGTCACCGTCAAGCTGGACAAGCCGATGAGCGGCGCCAAGGGCGGCCTGAAGCTGGACGCCGGCGAGCACCGGCTGAACGGCACCGACTCGCTCAAGTTCGTGCGCACCCGCTACGGCTACGGCGACGGCAGCGACCTCGGCCGCATCGGCCTCCAGCAGCAGTTCATGATGGCGATGCTGTCCGAGATCAAGAAGCAGGACGCCCTCGGCAACCCGGCGCGCCTCTACAAGCTCGCGGACGCCGGCACGAAGTCCCTCACCACCGACTCCGACCTGGCCTCGCTCACCGCGCTGTCCGACTTCGCGCAGAGCATGAAGGGCGTGGACCCGGAGACCATGGAGACGATCATGCTGCCGGTCGCCTACGACAAGGTGGACCCGAACCGCGTGATCGTGGCCGAGCCGCAGGCGACCCAGCTGTGGGAAGCCCTCCGCAACGACCAGAAGATCCCGGCCTCCGCGAAGGACTCCCCCGCCAAGGGCTGATGCCCGCCGCCCGCTAGAACTTCGCGTCGCGTCCCACGCGGCCCAGCCGGCTGTGGCTGCGTCCGTACAGGAAGTAGACGAAGAAGCCGATCACCATCCAGATCGCGAACCGCAGCCAGGTCTCGGCCGGCAGGTTCAGCATCAGCCAGACCGAGGCCGCGATCGACAGGATCGGGACCACGGGCACCCACGGGGTGCGGAAGGACCGGTGCAGGTCGGGGCGGGTCCGGCGCAGGATGATCACGCCGAGCGCCACGACCACGAAGGCGAAGAGCGTGCCGATGTTCACCAGGGTCGCGAGCTCGTTGATGCTGGTGAACCCGGCCACGATCGCGATGATCACGCCGAGCAGGATCGTCGGACGGTACGGGGTGCGGAACTTCGGGTGGGTCCGCGAGAAGAAGCGCGGCAGCAGGCCGTCGCGGCTCATCGCGAAGAACACGCGGGTCTGGCCCAGCAGCAGGATCATGCACACCGTGGTCAGGCCCACCGCCGCGCCGAAGCTGATGATGCCGCCGTACACCGGATGCCCCTGTGACTTGAAGGCGTCCGCCAGCGGGGCGCTCACCGACAGCTCGGTGTAGTGCTGCATGCCGGTGACGACGAGCGAGACCGCCACGTACAGCACGGTGCAGATGAGCAGCGAGCCGAGGATGCCGCGCGGCATGTCCCTCTGCGGCAGCTTGGTCTCCTCCGCGGCCGTGGCCACGACGTCGAAGCCGATGAAGGCGAAGAAGACGACGGAGGCCGCGGTGAAGATGCCCATGACGCCGAAGTTCGTCGGCTGGTAGCCGAAGATCAGCTGGACCAGCGGTGCGTCGAGGCCCGAGCCGCCCTTCTGGGGCACCGCCTCCGGGACGAACGGCTTGTAGTTGCTGCCCTTGATGAAGAACAGGCCGGCGATGATCACGATGAGCACCACCGTGACCTTGATCGCGACGACGAGGGCGGTGATCCGCGCGGACAGCTTCACGCCGACGACCAGGATCGCGGTCAGCACCAGGACGAGGAGGAAGGCCAGCAGGTCGAAGGTGCCGCCCGGCGTGTCCGGCCCCTGGAGGGAGGCGGGCAGATGGATGCCGGCGTTGTCCATGAGGGAGCGGACGTACCCGGACCAGCCGACGGCGACCACCGCGGTGCCGAGGGCGAATTCCAGGACGAGGTCCCAGCCGATGATCCAGGCCGGCAGCTCGCCGATCGAGGCGTAGGAGAAGGTGTACGCCGACCCGGCGACCGGGACGGTCGAGGCGAACTCGGCGTAGCACAGCGCGGCGAGGGCGCACACGATGCCGGCGGCCACGAACGCCAGCGCGGTGGCGGGGCCCGCGGTCTCCTTGGCCACCTTGCCGGTCAGGACGAAGATGCCGGTGCCGATGATCACGCCGACGCCGAAGACGGTCAGGTCCCAGGCGGAGAGCGACTTGCGGAGCTGGTGTTCCGGCTCCTCGGTGTCCCGGATGGACTGTTCGACCGACTTGGTGCGGAAGGGGCTGTTCAGATCCGTACTCACCAACGCACCTCCGAACAAGGTGACGCACGCGAACGGGCCGGGAGGCCCACCCCTTCCAGGGTGATCTCCCGGCCCGTGACGTGC
Organism: Streptomyces sp. NPDC057010; assembly: GCF_042673805.1. Taxonomy (NCBI): domain Bacteria; kingdom Bacillati; phylum Actinomycetota; class Actinomycetes; order Kitasatosporales; family Streptomycetaceae; genus Streptomyces; species Streptomyces sp. NPDC057010. The sequence continues at coordinate 63,894 of NZ_JBHUSC010000003.1, forward strand.
AACCGCGCGGCGATCTAGTGACCGGTTCCCGTCCTAGTCGACGGTGGCGGCCGCCTCGCTGTCGTAGCGCCCGTCCAGCTTGGCCACCAGGCCGGTGACCTGCCGGGCGATGTCCGGGGCGGTCAGCCCGATCTCGGCCATGACCTCCTTGCGGGTGGCGTGGTCGAGGAAGCGCTGCGGGATGCCGAAGTCGCGCAGCGGCACGTCCACGCCCGCGTCGCGCAGGGCCTGCGCGACGGCCGAGCCGACACCGCCGGCGCGGCCGTTGTCCTCGACGGTGACGACGACCCGGTGCTGCTCGGCGAGCGGGGCCAGCGCCTCGTCCACCGGCTTGACCCAGCGGGGGTCGACGACGGTGCAGGAGATGCCCTGCTTGTCCAGCAGATCGGCGATCTCCAGGCACATCGGGGCGAGCGCGCCGACCGAGACGAGCAGCACGTCGGGCCGGGCCACCTCGGGGGCCGGGGCGCGCAGCACGTCCATGCCGCCGATGCGGCCGACGGCCGGGACGGCCGGGCCGACGACGCCCTTGGAGAAGCGCACGACGGTCGGCGCGTCCTTGACCAGGACCGCCTCGCCCAGCTGGGCGCGCAGCTGCTCGGCGTCGCGCGGCGCTGCGAGGCGCAGGCCGGGGACCACCTGGAGGATCGACATGTCCCACATGCCGTTGTGGGAGGCGCCATCCGTACCGGTGACACCGGCCCGGTCCAGGACGAAGGTGACCCCGCACTTGTGCAGGGCTACGTCCATCAGGACCTGGTCGAAGGCGCGGTTGAGGAAGGTGGCGTAGACCGCGAAGACCGGGTGGGCGCCGCCGGTCGCCAGGCCCGCCGCCGAGGTGGCGCCGTGCTGCTCGGCGATGCCCACGTCGAAGATCCGGTCCGGGAAGGCGTCCGCGAACTTCTTCAGGCCGACGGGCTGGAGCATGGCCGCGGTGATCGCGACGATGTCCTTGCGCTCGCGGCCGAGCCTGACCATCTCGTCGGCGAAGACGGAGGTCCAGCTGGCGGCGTCGGTGGAGACCGGCAGGCCGGTGTCCGGGTGGATCGGGCCGATGCCGTGGAAACGGTCCGCCTCGTCCTGCTCCGCGTGGGTGTAGCCCCGGCCCTTCTGGGTGAGGCAGTGCACGATGACGGGGCCGCTGAAGCGCTTGGCGCGCTGGAGCGCCGACTCCAGGGCCTCGATGTCGTGGCCGTCGATGGGGCCGATGTACTTCAGGCCCAGGTCCTCGAACATGCCCTGCGGGGCGATGAAGTCCTTGAGGCCCTTCTTGGCGCCGTGCAGGGTCTCGTACAGCGGCTTCCCGACGACCGGGGTGCGCTCCAGGAGGTCCTTGCCGCGGGCCAGGAAGCGCTCGTAGCCGTCCGTGGTGCGCAGGGTGGCCAGGTGGTTCGCGAGGCCGCCGATGGTGGGGCCGTACGAGCGCTCGTTGTCGTTGACGACGATGACCAGGGGGCGGTCCTTGGCGGCGGCGATGTTGTTCAGCGCCTCCCAGGCCATGCCGCCGGTCAGCGCGCCGTCGCCGATGACGGCGGCGACGTGGTGGTCCTCGCGGCCGAGCACCTCGTTGGCCTTGGCGATGCCGTCGGCCCAGCCGAGCACGGTGGAGGCGTGCGAGTTCTCGATCACGTCGTGTTCGGACTCGGCGCGCGAGGGGTAGCCGGACAGGCCCCCCTTGGAGCGCAGGTTGCCGAAGTCCTGGCGGCCCGTGAGCAGCTTGTGCACGTAGGCCTGGTGGCCGGTGTCGAAGAGGACCTTGTCCTTGGGCGAGTCGAAGACCCGGTGCAGGGCGATCGTCAGCTCGACCACACCGAGGTTGGGGCCGAGGTGCCCGCCGGTCTTGGAGACGGCGTCGACGAGGAACGACCTGATCTCCGCGGCGAGCTGGTTGAGCTCCTCCTGGCTGAGCCGGTCGAGATCGCGCGGTCCCTTGATGCGGGTCAGCAGCACCCGTGCCTCCTTGCAGTTGCTTGCTGGTCTGTCGAGTCTAATGTTCCGCTCGCGGGCGCGGTCATCGGGCCGTCCCGGGTGCGCCACACCTTTGTCATACATGAACACACCACCGGGACGTCACACATCACATACGGGCGTATACCCGCACAGCTGTACGCACATATGTACGCACGGGTGCCCGGCGCCACACGAAGTGGCACCGGGCACTGTGACCGGTCTTACCGCCGGAAGTCCTCCGGGCGCGCGGTCAGGCGCGTCCGGCCGTCTTCTGGGTCTTGCGCGTGATCGAGTCGATCACCACAGTGGCCAGCAGCACGGCTCCCGTGATCATGTACTGGATCGGCGTCGCGATTCCCTCCAGGGCCAGACCGTACTGGATCGAGGTGATGACCATGACGCCGAGGAGGGCGTTCCAGGTCCGGCCCCGGCCGCCGAAGAGGCTGGTGCCGCCGATGACGGCCGCCGCGATGACGTTCATCAGCAGGTCGCCGGCGCCGGCGCTCTGGTTGGCCGCCGCGATCTTCGAGGCCCAGAACAGCCCGCCGATGGCGGCGAAGGTGCCCGCGATCGCGAAGACCGTGATGCGGACCCGGTTGACGTTGATGCCGGCGCGGCGGGAGGCCTCGACGCTGCCGCCGAGCGCGAAGACCTGGCGGCCGAAGGAGGTGCGGCGCAGGACGAAGTCCGTGCCGACCAGGGCCAGCAGGAAGAGCACCACCGCGAGCGGCAGGCCCTTGTACTGGTTGAACACGACCGCGGGACCGAAGGTGAACAGCGCGAGCAGGCCGGTGCGCAGCAGGACCTCGGCGATCGGCCGGGAGGGGACCCCGGCGGCCTCGCGGCGGCGGGCGTCGAAGAAGGTGGCGAGGAAGTACCCGGCCACCGCGACCGCGGCCAGCCCGTAGCCGACGGCCACGTCCGAGAAGAAGTACGTGGTCAGCTTGCCGACCACGCCGTCGGAGTCGAGGTTGATCGTGCCGTTGCTGCCCAGGATCTGCAGCATCGCGCCGGACCAGAAGAGCAGGCCCGACAGGGTGACGGCGAAGGCGGGGGCGCCGATCCGGGCGAAGAAGAAGCCGTGGATGGAGCCGATCAGGGCGCCGCCGGCGATGGCCGCGAGGATCGCGAGCCATTCGTTCACGCCGTGCGTGACGGCGAGGACGGCGACGATCGCGCCCGAGACACCGCTGACGGAGCCGACCGAGAGGTCGATCTCGCCCAGCAGCAGCACGAAGATGATGCCGACGGCCATCATGCCGGTGGCGGTCATCGTGATCGCGATGTTGCTGAGGTTCTCCGGGGAGAGGAAGTTCGAGTTCAGGCCCTGGAAGATGCTCCAGATGATGATCAGGCCGATGACGACCGGGATGGATCCCAGGTCGCCCGCCTTCATCCTGCGCCCGAACTCGCTCAGGTATCCGGCGAGGCCCTCCTCGCGGACGAGCAGGCGGGGGTCGACGGCCGGGATGGCGTCGTGCGCGGCGGCCGGGTTGACCACGTCGGCGTGCTCGGTGGTCCCGTCCGGCTTGTGCAGCGGGTCGGCGGCTGGGTTCTCGGTGCTCACTTGCGAGCCTCCCCGGTGCGGGCCGCCCGGCGGGTCACGGCGTTGTCCGTGGCTCCCGTGATGGCGGAGATGATCTCTTCCTGCGAGGTGTCGGCGACGTTGAAGACACCGTTGTTGCGGCCCAGCCGCAGGACCGCCACCTTGTCGGCGACGGCCTTCACATCGGCCATGTTGTGGCTGATGAGGATGACGGCGTGGCCGCGCTCGCGCAGCCGCTCCACCAGGTCGAGGACCTGCGCGGTCTGCTCGACGCCGAGGGCGGCGGTGGGCTCGTCGAGGATGACGAGCTGGGGCTCGCCCAGCATGGAGCGGGCGATCGCCACGGTCTGGCGCTGGCCGCCGGAGAGCGAGGCGATGGGGATCCGGACGCTGGGTATCCGGATGGACAGGGTGGTCAGGAGCTCGCGGGCGCGGCGCTCCATCTCCACCTCGTCCAGGACGCCGCGGCGCTTGAGCTCGCGGCCGAGGAAGAGGTTGCCGACGACGTCGATGTTGTCGCACAGCGCCAGGTCCTGGTAGACCGTCGCGATGCCCAGGTTCTGGGCGTCGTGGGGCTTCCCGATGGAGACCGGACGCCCCTCCCACTCGATGACGCCGTCATCGATGGGGTGCACGCCGGCGATCGTCTTGACCAGCGTGGACTTGCCGGCGCCGTTGTCGCCCACGAGGGCGACCACTTCACCGGAGTGGATCTCGAGTTCTACGTCGGTCAGGGCCTGAACGGCGCCGAACCGCTTCGAGACCCCTCGCAACGCCAGCACGGGCGCAGCGGACACATGAACCATCTCCTTCGCCGCCTGACCGGCGGGGATGTCGTGCAAAAGAGCAGGAGCGGGGGTGAATGGGGGAAACGTTTCTGCCCGGCGCCCCGCGGATGGCGGGGAAAGAGGGGGCGGGGCGCCGGTCAGGCACGGGGGGGCCGCCTCGCGGGGAGGCGGCGGGGGCCGCTACTTCAGGCCGAGGGTGGCGCAGGCGGCCGCGTACTTGTCGGTGCAGATCTCGTCGGCCGTGTAGACGCCGTCCTTGATCACACTGTCCTTGATGTTGTTCTTGGTGAGCGAGACGACCGGGATCAGCACGGCCGGAACGCCCTTGGCGGTCGGGCTGTCGACCGTCGAGGTGGTGACGCCGGTGACCTTCTCGCCCTTGGCGAGGGCGACGGCCATCTTCGCGGCGGCCTCGGCCTCGGGGGCGTACGGCTTGTAGACGCTCATGAACTGCTCGCCCGCGACGATCCGCTGCACACCGGCGAGTTCGGCGTCCTGACCGGTGACGGGGGGCAGGGGGGAGACGCCGGCCGCCTTGAGGGCGGTGATGATGCCGCCGGCCATGCCGTCGTTGGCGGAGTAGACGCCGATGACCTTGTCCTTGCCGAGCGCGGAGAGCGCGGCCGCCATGTTGGTGTTGGCGTTCTCCGGCTTCCACTCGACGGTGTCGTACTCCTTGCCGATGTTCACCTTGCCGTCGAGGACGGAGTGCGCGCCGGACTTGAAGAGCTTGGCGTTCGGGTCGGTGACCGAACCGTTCATCATGACGATCTGGCCGTCCTTGGCCTTGTCGCCCAGCGCCTCCAGCAGCGCCTTGCCCTGCACCTTGCCGACCTCTTCGTTGTCGAAGGAGGTGTAGGCGTCGATCGGGCCCTCGGCGAGGCGGTCGTAGGCGACGACCGGGATGCCGGCGTCCTTGGCCTTCTTGACCGAGCCGGCGATGGCCTTGGAGTCCACGGCGTCGACGATCAGGACGTTCACCTTGTTGGTGATCATCGTGTCGACCTGCGAGTTCTGCGTGGTCGCGTCCTGCTTGGCGTTGGCGTAGACGACCTGGCCCTTGCCGCCGGTGAGTTCGGCGACCTTCTTCTCGATGAGCGGCTTGTCGAACTTCTCGTAACGCGCGGTCTGGTTCTCCGGAAGGAGCAGGCCGATCTTGATCGCCTCACCCGTGGCGGCCCCGGAGGCCTTGGGCTTCTCGCCGGCCTCCTTGGCGCTGCCACACGCGGCCAGCGAAACGGCCATGGCGCCGGCCGCAACGGCTACGGCGGCTCTACGCATACGAGTGTTCATTTCTTGAACCTCCCTGACGAGGCCGCAACGCTGCGGCCGAGGTGGATGTGAGTCAACCCCGGCCGCGTTTTGCCGTCAAGGAGTGAATCCTTAACGAGATGACAACGGTGCCATCTGTTATCTACCTGAAGGCAAGACGGCGGGAGTTCGCACTCCACTTCCATGGTCCGACAAAAGCGTCGAATCGCCCATCTCGCTGAGTACGAGGGCCAGCGCGCCCAGTACCTCCGCCCGACCGCCCAGCGAGCCCGTGAGCACCGACAACTGGCGGGCCGCGCTCGGGATCGCGTACCTCCCCACTGATTCACGGATGGGGGCCAGGACGAGTTCACCCGCGTCCGCCAGGGAGCCGCCCAGGACCACCCGGCTCGGGTTCAGGAGGTTGCAGAGGCTGGCGACGCCGCTGCCGATGTGGCGGCCCACGTCCGTGATCACCCGGCGGCAGCCCGGGTCCCCGCCGCGGGCCAGTTCGACCACCCGCTCCATCGTCAACTCCGGTCCGTGCGTGCCCTGGAGCAGCGGCAGGACGTACCGGGCCGCGGCGAAGGTCTCCAGGCAGCCGCGGTTGCCGCAGCGGCAGACCGGGCCGGATTCGTCCAGCGTGATGTGCCCGATCTCGCCCGCGGTGCCCCCCGGACCGCGGTAGATCCGGCCGTTGATCACCAGTCCGGCACCGACGCCGCTGGCCACCTTGATGTAGGCGAGGTCCTTTACTCCCCGCCCGCTCCCCCAAACGAGTTCACCGAGGGCTCCGAGGTTCGCGTCGTTGTCGACGTAGACCGGCACCCCGAGGCGCTGCGAGAGCTCCTGACGGGGGTTGATGCCCGCCCACCCCGGCAGGATCGCGGTCGAGCCCAGGGTCCCGGACTCCACGTCGATCGGGCCGGGGACGCCGAGTCCGACGCCGATGACCTTCTCCAGCCCCACCCCTATGCCCGCGATCAGCCGGCCGACCAGGGCTTCCGCACGGTTGAAGCCGTCGGCCCAGGAGGCGTCCACGTCCAGCGGCTCGGACTCCTCGGCCAGTACCTGGTGGGCGAGGTTGCCGACCGCCACCCGCAGGTGGGTGTGGCCGAAGTCGACGCCGATCACGATGCCGGCGTCGCCGCTGAGCGAGACGCTGCGCGCCCGCCGGCCACCCGCAGAGGTGTCGGTGACCTCGACCGTGCCGCTCTCCTTGAGCTCGCGGACGATGTTGGAGACCGTGGCCGCCGACAGTCCGGTGGTGCGGGCGATCTCCGCCTGGGTCAGCGAACCCGCGAGGCGCACCGCCCGCACGACCCGTTCGAGATTCGCGCGATGCAGCGAGGACTGCGATCCGGGAGTCTGCACGACTCATCCACTCCTGCCCATAAGCGACGGCCAGCCGTCGCCCCCCGGCCGGGACGTCGCGGCTTCGCGCTCGCGAGACCCCGGCGTCTCTCCAACTTGTGAACCTTAAGTCGAGCCTTTCGGTATCCACACGTCAAGAGGCTGAGGCAGCACGAAACGGACACTATCGGCCGAAAGGGTGAGGAGTGGCCACCGAGATCGTGTTACGGTCGCTGAGGCGCCGATCCTCTGCGGCCTTTCCGGCCGGACCGGGCGCCCTGTGATGACGGCGCTACGCGAGGAGGTGTTCGGGATGAGTCCCGATCGAAGTCCTTGCAGCGCCCGCGTCCGCTGACCTGTCGGTCAGCCGACCTTTCCCTGAGTACCCACGGCCGCGGCAGACCGTCGTCCCGTTGCGTTCCCAGTATCCCTTCCGCACGCCCTGACCGTCCTGTCACGCGTGTGTCATCCATGCCCATCGGCGTGCCCTGCGGCCCCGCGAGGCCGCTCCGCGCCGACCCGTGATCACTCCGCGTGACCGCTCGGCTCCGTGCTGCCCGGACACCGCGGAGGGAGGTAATTGCCATGACCATGCTCACCCCTCGTACCCCCGCCAAGCTCGCGCCGCCGGGCCGGGCACGCCGCGAGCGCAAGGCCGCCGAGCTGGAGGCCCGCACCCGCCTCGTCGGCGAGCGCCTCGCCGAGGTCAGCGCCCGTCCGGGCGTCCTCGTCCTCCAGGACGTCGACTCCTCACGAGACGGCCTCACCCATGCCGAGGCCGCGCTGCGCCTGGAGCGGCACGGCCCCAACGCCATCGCCCAGGAGCGCGCCCCGCTGTGGTTCGTCCAGCTGGGCAAGGCGTACTGGAACCCCTTCATCGGCGTCCTCGTCTTCCTGGCCGCCGTCATGTACTGGCAGGACCCGGCGGATCCGGGCGTCGTCATCCTCTCCGTGATGGTGGGGATCAGCGGTCTGCTGCGCTTCTGGCAGGAGTTCCGCTCCGGCCGCGCCGCCGACGCGCTGAAGAAGCTCGTCACCACCACCTGCGCGGTGCAGCGCCGGGCCGGCAGCGGATCCGCGCCCACCACCTTCGAGATCCCGATGGACCGGGTGGTCCCGGGCGACGTGGTCAAGCTGGCCGCCGGCGACCTGATCCCGGCCGACCTGCGGCTGATCACCTCCAAGGACCTGATGGTCGGCCAGGCCGCGCTCTCGGGCGAGTCCCTGCCGGTCGCCAAGGCCGACACGCGCAGCGAGGACCTCGGGCAGGCGCAGACCCGCGACCCGGTCGAGGCCGACAACCTGGTCCTGATGGGGACGTCGGTCACCTCCGGCACCGCCACCGGGATCGTCGTCGCCACGGGCGCCGACACCTACTTCGGCTCGATGGCCGGCTCGCTGGCCGGTGAGCGTCCGCAGACCAACTTCGACAACGGTGTGCGCAAGGTCAGCTTCCTGCTGATCCGCTTCATGCTGGTGATGGTCCCGGTCGTCTTCATGGTCAACGGGCTCACCAAGGGCGACTGGAACGAGGCCTTCCTCTTCGGTGTCGCCGTCGCGGTCGGCCTGACCCCCGAGATGCTCCCGATGGTGGTCTCCGCCAACCTGGCGCGCGGCGCGGTCGCCATGTCCCGGCGCAAGGTGGTCGTCAAGCGGCTGAACGCCATCCAGAACCTGGGCGCGATGGACGTGCTCTGCACGGACAAGACCGGCACCCTCACCGAGGACCGGATCGTCCTGGACCGCTACCTGGACGTGCACGGCAACGAGGACGACGAGGTCCTGGAGTACGGCTACCTCAACTCGCACTTCCAGACCGGGCTGAAGAACCTGATGGACCAGGCGGTCATCGACCGCGTCAACGAGGCCGAGGAGGTTGTCGTCGACGCACGGTTCTCGATGGTCGACGAGATCCCCTTCGACTTCGCACGGCGCCGCATGTCCGTGGTCCTCAACCGCAATGCGATCGTCGGCGGCCTCGGCCGCTCCGAGCACGTCATGATCACCAAGGGTGCGGTCGAGGAGGTCCTGGACCTCTGCACCCACATGACGGACCGCGGCCAGAAGGTCGAACTGACCGAGCAGTTGCGCCGGCACGCCACCCGCATCGCCGAGGACAACAACCGCAGGGGCCTTCGGGTCCTGGCCGTCGCCACCCGTACGATCGCCACCCCGCGCGACACCTACACCGTCGCCGACGAGGACCGGCTCACCCTGATCGGCTTCCTCGCCTTCCTCGACCCGCCGAAGGCCGACGCCGCCCGCGCCCTGCGGGGACTGGCCGACAAGGGCATCGCGGTCAAGGTGGTCACCGGCGACAACGACCTCGTGGCCGCCCGGGTCTGCGCGGACGTCGGCATCGACGTCGGGCACGTGGTGCTCGGCTCCGAAGTCGACGCCCTCGACGAGGCGGCGCTGCGCGCGCTGGCCGCCCGTACGACCGTCTTCGCCAAGGTCAACCCGGTCCAGAAGGCCCGGATCGTACGGGCCCTGCAGGCCGAAGGACACACCGTCGGGTTCCTCGGGGACGGCATCAACGACGCGGCCGCGCTGCACGACGCCGATGTGGGCATCTCGGTCGACACCGCGGTGGACATCGCCAAGGAGTCGGCCGACATCATCCTGCTGGAGAAGGACCTGACCGTCCTGGAGCAGGGCGTGATCCAGGGCCGGACCACCTTCGGCAACACGATGAAGTACATCAAGATGACGGCGTCGTCGAACTTCGGCAACGTCTTCTCCGTCCTGGTGGCGAGCGCGTTCATCCCCTTCCAGCCGATGCTCGCGATCATGCTGCTCGTCCAGAACCTGGTCTACGACATCTCGCAGCTGGCGACCCCGTGGGACCGGATGGACGAGGAGTACCTGCGCAGGCCCCGCAACTGGGACGCCAAGGGCATCTTCCGCTTCATGGTCACCATCGGGCCCATCAGCTCGATCTTCGACATCGCGATGTTCGTGATCATGTGGAACGTCTTCGCCGCCAACAGCGAGGCGAGCCAGTCGCTCTTCCAGTCCGGCTGGTTCATCGAGGGCCTGCTCTCGCAGACCCTGATCGTCCACATGATCCGTACCCGGAAGATCCCCTTCATCCAGTCCCGCGCCTCCTGGCCGGTGATGGCGATGACGGTCCTCGCGGTGCTGACCGGCCTGTGGCTGCCGTTCTCCCCGCTGGCCCCGTCGCTGGGCTTCGTCGCCCTGCCGGCGAGCTACTTCCCGTGGCTGATCGGCGTATTGCTCGCCTACTGCACGCTCACCCAGTTCGTGAAGACCCGGTACATCCGCAGGTTCAACACCTGGCTGTGAGAGGAGGCCCAGCCGATGACGAGCGAGTGGATCATGGCCGGCCATCTGGCCGCGGGGCTCGGGTTCGGGTCCGCGATCGGGCTGGAGCGGCAGTGGCGGGCCCGGCTGGCGGGCCTGCGGACCAACGCCCTGGTGGCAGGGGGCGCCGCGCTGTTCGTCCTGCTCTCGCAGTACGGGTTCATCGGCGAGGTCTCCGAGGTCCGGTACGACGGTTCGCGGGTCGCCGCCCAGATCGTGTCCGGGATCGGCTTCCTCGGCGCCGGCGTGATCATGCGCGACGGGCTGAGCGTACGGGGCCTGAACACGGCCGCCACCCTGTGGTGTTCCGCGGCCGTGGGCTGCCTGGCGGGGGCCGGGATGTTCGTGCTGGCCGCCTTCGGCACGGTGGGCGTGGTGGGAGCGAACCTCCTGCTGCGCCCGCTGGGCCGCCGACTGGACCGCGAACCGCGCGGCGGGGCCGAGGTGACCACCGACTACCACTTCGAGGCGGTGTGCCGGGAGGAAGAGGAGGCGCACATCCGCCACCGCCTGGTGGACGCCCTCGGCCGGCCCGGCTGCACCCTGCGGGAGATCCGCAGCCAGGACGGCCCGGAGGCGGGGAAGGTGACGGTCTCCGCCCTGCTGACCGCCGAGGGGCGGCGCGACGACCGGGTGCTGGAGGAGGCGGTGAGCAACCTCTCCCTCGACCCTGCGGTCTCGGCGGTCGGCTGGTCGGCGGTACCGGGGTAGGCGGGGCCGGCGTAGGCGGGGCCGGGGTGACAGGGGTGCCGCGGGCCGTCAAGCCACGGGTTTCCGGGGCGTGCCCCGGGGCACGGGGCGGGGCCCACTGGAGGGGTGGTTTCCGTGCCCCTCACCCCAGGAGGACCTTCATGCCCCGTACCCTGAAAACGACCCGTTTCGCCCTGCTGGCCGCCTCGACCGCGGCGGCCGCGGGGGCCGTCCTGTCCCCGGTCGGCGCTTTCGCCGCGGCCCCCGCGACACATGCGGCGCTGGCGGCGGACGGCAGCGCCGCCGACAGCGTGTTCGGCGGGGGCCCGTCCGCACAGCAGCAGCCGAAGCCGAAGCCCTTGTGGGCCCCCGGCCAGTGGTGGAAGCACGGCCGGCAGTGGCAGTGCTTCGCCGCCCCGTGCGATCCCCCGGGCAGCGCCGCCGACCGGGGCGCCAACCCCGCCACCGGCCCGGGCAGCCTGGGCCGCCCCCCGCTGGACGCCGCCGGAGGCGGGGTGGTCAGCTTCTGATGCGGGGGGCGCTCACTTCAGGGTGGCCGAGGTCAGGCCCGCCTGGATCTGACGCTGGAAGGACAGGTAGACCACCAGCATCGGGATCATCGCGATGGTGACGCCGGCGAACAGCACGGGCAGGTCCGTCTCGTAGCCCATCTGGTACTGGAGCTGGATCAGGCCCTGGGTGAGCATGTAGCGCTCCGGATCCGATCCGCTCTGGGGCTGCATCAGCACGGAGGGCAGGATGTACTGGTTCCACTGGCCCAGGACGTTGAAGATCCCGACGCTGATCAGGCCGGGCTTGGCCATCGGCAGCATCACCTGGAAGAAGATCCGGGTGTCGGAGGCCCCGTCGATCACCGCCGCCTCGTGCACCGCCGTCGGCAGGGTGCGGAAGAAGGAGTGCATGAAGAAGACGGTGAAGGGCATCGAGTAGGCGACGTAGACCAGGATCAGACCCTGGTACGTGTTGAGCATGTCCAGGCGCTTGACCATGAAGAACAGCGGTACGAGCGCCAGGAAGACGGGGAACATCGCCCCGCTGACGAAGAAGTAGTAGATGATCCGGTTCCCCGGGAAGGGGTAGCGGGCCAGGACGTACGCGGCCATGGAGCCCAGCAGCATGGTCAGCGGGACCGAGAACGCCATCACGATCAGCGTGTGGGCGAAGTAGTCGCCGATGCCCTTGTCCCAGGCCCGGGAGAAGGCGTCGAAGTGCCAGTTGGACGGCCAGCTGAGGGCCGAACCGCCGATCTGGGAGTCGGTCTTGAACGAGCCGAGCGCCAGCCAGATCAGGGGCAGGACGATCAGTATCGCCCAGACGGCGAGGAACCCGTGCGAGAAGACGTTGAGCACCATGCCGTCGGAGCGGCCGTTCCCGCCCCCGTTGGCGCGGCCGCGGCCGCTGCCGCCGGACCGCTCGGCCGAGGACTCGCCCGGTGCCTTGATCACTGTGGTCATCGTGGTCTCCCGCTCAGAACTCGATGCGCTCGCGGCGGGTGGCGCGCAGCGTGATAACGGAGAGGATCATGGTCAGGACCAGCATGACCACGCCCATGGCGCAGGCGTATCCGCTCTTGCCGAAGTACAGGAAGTTGCGCATCAGCACCGTGGCCATGACCTCGCTGTGGTGGTCGGGGCCGCCGCCGAACTGGCCGGAGGTCATGGTCGACACCAGGACGAACATGTCCATCGCGGCGATGCCGAGGTAGACCGCGGAGGTCTGTACGGAGTCCCACAGCAGGGGGAGCGTGACCTTGAGGAAGGTCTGGGCGCGCCCCGCGCCGTCCAGCAGGGCGGCCTCGTAGATGTCCTTGGGGACGGACTGCATGGCGGCCGAGAAGAGGACGAGGTAGAAGCCGACCCCGTGCCAGACGACGACCAGGAGCAGGCACCAGAGCACCAGGTTGGGCTGGTTGAGCCACTCGACGGGGTGGGCCGGGTCGACGAGGCCGATCGTGCTGAGGAATCCGTTCAGCAGACCGCCCTCGTCGCTGCGGTACACCGCGCCGAAGAGCACCGCGAGGATGGCCAGGGAGAGCACCTGCGGGAAGAAGTAGACGATCTTGTAGAAGCCCGATCCGCGGACGCCCCGCACACCGCCCGCCCCGCTGCGCCCGCCCGCGTTCACCATGAAGGCGAAGAAGAGGGCGAGCAGGATGGTGATGGTCGGGACGAACACCAGGAGCAGCAGGTTGTGCCACAGGGCGCCGCGGAAGACCTCGTCCTTCATCAGGGCCGAGTAGTTGTCCAGGCCGACGAAGTCGAACGTCGGTGACTGGCCCGACCAGTTGGTGAAGGAATAGCCGAACGTCTGAATGTACGGCCAGATGACGAAAGTCAGATACAGCGCGAGCGGCAGGACGAGGAAGCCGGCGATGAAGCCGGCCCGTCCCTTGCCGCGTGCTACTTGGCTCATGGTGTCCGTCCCTGATGACGCTGCCGGTGGACGCGGTGTCAGCTGCGGTGGTTGTTCTTGGCGTTGGGGTCCTTGGCAGCCTTGTCTACCGCAGCCTGGGCCCGCTTGATCCACTCCTTTGGCTGGATCCGCTGGGCCATCAGCTCATTGGACGCGTTCTGGATCTCGGTGTCCATTTCGCTGTACCAGTCGGGGTAAAGGTAGTTGAAGGTGTTCTCGCCCGCCGCCTTGAGGGCGGTGACCGCCGACTGGGTGCCGGGGCGGAGCTTGACGCCGGCGTCCACGCCGTCCTTGACGACGGTCAGGGAGTTGGCCTGCTGGGCGAAGATCGTCGACCACTCGCGGGAGAGCATGGAGCGCAGGAACTCCAGGCCGCCCGCCTTGTTGGCGGCCTTCTCCGGGACGATGAACGGCTCGTTGGCGCCCGCGCGGATGGCGGCAAAGGGGAGCTTGCTGTCGGCGAGCAGCGGCACCGGCAGGAACTTCATGTCGAAGTCCTCGGGGGTCTGCTTGAGCTGCTCGTTCTCCAGCCAGGAGCCGGAGGGGATGAAGGCGGCCTTGTACTGGTTCCAGGCGGTCTGGGACTCCGTGTGGGTCAGGCCGTTGGTGCCCGGCATCAGGTAGCCCTTCTCGACCACCTCGTAGACGGCCTCGACGGCGGCCAGGGCGGCGGGGTTGCCCTCGAAGGCGTTGGGCTCCAGGTTGTCGATGGCCTTCATGGCCTCCAGACCGCCCTTCTTGGCGATCAGGTCCATGATGACGACGTTGATGTAGTACGGGTACTTGCCCTGGTGGGCGAGGCCGCCGATGCCGGCCTCCTTGGCCTTGGCGCAGATGGCCAGGAACTCGTCCCAGGTCTTCGGCTCGCTCCAGCCCTTCTCCTTGAAGAGCTTGCCGGAGTACCAGAGGCCGAAGACGGTGTAGACGTAGTTCAGCGCGACGAACTTTCCGCCCTGGGTGCCCTGTTCGACGGTGCCCGCGATCAGGGTGTCGCGGACCTTCTTGCTCGGGTCGTCGAGCGAGGGCGCGTCGAGGACGGCGGTGAGGTCGGCGAGCTGGCCGCCCTTGGCGAGGACGTCGAGCTTGATCATCTGGGCACCGGAGTCGTCGACGACGTCCGGCGGGTTTCCGCCGTTGAAGCGGGGCTGGAGCTTGGCCGCGATCTCCTGGGTGCCCAGGTGGGAGCTGGTGGTGCCCCACTTCTTGTCGAAGGCGGCCTCCCAGGCCTTGGCGTAGTCGTCGCCGAACCCGCCCTTGAAGACGACGACGTCCAGCTTGCCGCCCTTGGCCAGGCCGAAGGGGTTCTCCTTGGTCACCGCACCCTTGTCGGGCCCCTTCGTGGTGTCCTCTCCGCCGGAGGCGCACGCGGACAGGAAGCTCATCGTCGGTACCGTGATCAGCCCGAGTGCTGCGGAGCGCTTGATCAGATCACGGCGGCCGAGGCCCTCACCAGTGGATCCCATGCTCATGTCCTCGCCTTCGTCAGAAGTGTGAAGGAGGCCGGAAATCACGGCGGTTGCCGCGCATGCGGACATCACCGCAGGTCCCCGCCCATCCCCCGGTCCGGGCCACTCGTCTCGCGCTGGTCCGGACGGGCACAGGTATAGTCCACTTCCGCTCGCCTGAGCAAGATCGTGCACAACTATGGTCCTCAGCTTTTCCGAGTTGAGACCTCTCCGTCACCTGCCCCGACCGCCGGGAACACCCCGGAAAAGCGGAAGGGCCGTATCCCCTTAACGGGGATACGGCCCTATGGTGCCGATAAGCGGAGAATGGCTCCGCTTGGCGCGCCCTTAGCCGCGGATGAGGTTGCGGAGCACGAACTGCATGATTCCGCCGTTGCGGTAGTAGTCCGCCTCACCCGGCGTGTCGATGCGGACGACCGCGTCGAAGGAGACACCGGTGTCGGTGGTGACCTTGACCGTGCGCGGGGTGGTGCCGTTGTTCAGCTCCTCCACACCGGTGAAGGAGAAGGTCTCCTCGCCGGTGAGGGCCAGGGAGGCCGCGGTGGCGCCCTCGGGGAACTGCAGGGGCAGGACGCCCATGCCGATCAGGTTGGAGCGGTGGATGCGCTCGTAGGACTCGGCGATGACGGCCTTGACGCCGAGCAGCGCGGTGCCCTTGGCCGCCCAGTCGCGGGACGAGCCGGAGCCGTACTCCTTGCCGGCCAGGATGACCAGCGGGATGCCGGCGGCCTGGTAGTTCTGCGAGGCGTCGTAGATGAAGGAGACCGGCGCGCCCTCGACGGTGAAGTCGCGGGTGAAGCCGCCCTCGGTGCCCGGCGCGATCTGGTTGCGCAGGCGGATGTTGGCGAAGGTACCGCGGATCATGACCTCGTGGTTGCCGCGGCGGGAACCGTACGAGTTGAAGTCGCGGCGCTCGACGCCGTGCTCCGTGAGGTACTTGCCGGCCGGGGTGTCGGCCTTGATCGCACCCGCCGGGGAGATGTGGTCGGTGGTGACCGAGTCGCCCAGCTTCGCCAGCACGCGCGCGCCGGCGATGTCGGAGACCGGGGTGGTCTCCATCGTCATGCCCTCGAAGTAAGGGGGCTTGCGGACGTAGGTGGACTGCGGGTCCCACTCGAAGGTGTTGCCGGTCGGGATCGGCAGCGCCTGCCACTGGGCGTCGCCCGCGAAGACGTCCTCGTAGGACTTCGAGAACATGTCCTCGCCGATGGCGTTGGCCACGACGTCGTTGACCTCGGCCTCGGAGGGCCAGATGTCCTTGAGGAAGACCGGGTTGCCCTCGGTGTCGATGCCGATGGCCTCGGCGGTGATGTCCACCTTCATCGAGCCCGCGATGGCGTACGCGACGACCAGCGGCGGGGAGGCCAGGTAGTTCATCTTGACGTCGGGGTTGATCCGGCCCTCGAAGTTGCGGTTGCCGGAGAGCACCGAGGTGACCGCGAGGTCGTGCTCGTTGATCGCCTTCGAGATCTCCTCGTCCAGCGGACCGGAGTTGCCGATGCAGGTGGTGCAGCCGTACCCGACGAGGTTGAAGCCCATCTTGTCGAGGTACGGGGTCAGGCCGGCCTTGTCGAAGTAGTCGGTGACGACCTTCGAGCCCGGGGCCAGGGTGGTCTTGACCCAGGGCTTGCGGGTCAGGCCCTTCTCGACCGCCTTCTTGGCCACGAGCGCCGCGGCGACCATGACGTAGGGGTTCGAGGTGTTGGTGCAGGAGGTGATCGCGGCGACGGTGACGGCGCCGTGGTCGATCTCGAAGGAGGTGCCGTCGGCCAGGGTGACCTGGGTCGGGCGGCTCGGCACGCCGTTGGTGGCGGCCGGGGCGTCGGAGGCCGGGAAGGACTCCTTGCCCGCCTCGTCGGCGTCGTCCACGTAGTTCAGGACGTCCACCGCGAACTGCTGCGCGGCGTTCGCGAGGACGATGCGGTCCTGCGGGCGCTTCGGGCCGGCGATGGAGGGGACGACCGTGGAGAGGTCGAGCTCCAGCTTCTCGGAGAAGTCGGGCTCGGCGGCCGGGTCCAGCCAGAGGCCCTGCTCCTTGGCGTACGCCTCGACGAGCGCGACCTGCTGGGCGTCGCGGCCGGTCAGGCGCAGGTACTTCAGGGTCTCGTCGTCGATCGGGAAGATCGCGGCGGTGGAGCCGAACTCCGGCGACATGTTGCCGATGGTGGCGCGGTTCGCGAGGGAGGTGGCGGCGACGCCCTCACCGTAGAACTCGACGAACTTGCCGACGACGCCGTGCTTGCGCAGCATCTCGGTGATCGTCAGCACCAGGTCGGTGGCGGTGGTGCCGGTCGGCAGCTCGCCGGTCAGCTTGAAGCCGACGACGCGCGGGATCAGCATGGAGACCGGCTGGCCGAGCATCGCGGCCTCGGCCTCGATGCCGCCGACGCCCCAGCCCAGCACGCCGAGGCCGTTGACCATGGTGGTGTGCGAGTCGGTGCCGACGAGGGTGTCGGGGTAGGCCTGGCCGCCCCGGACCATGACCGTACGGGCCAGGTGCTCGATGTTGACCTGGTGGACGATGCCGGTGCCCGGGGGGACGACCTTGAACTCGTCGAAGGCGGTCTGGCCCCAGCGCAGGAACTGGTAGCGCTCCTTGTTGCGGCCGTACTCCAGCTCCACGTTCTGGGCGAACGCGTCGTTGGTGCCGAACTTGTCGGCGATGACCGAGTGGTCGATGACCAGCTCGGCCGGGGCCAGCGGGTTGATCTTGGACGCGTCGCCACCGAGGGCCTTCACGGCCTCACGCATGGTGGCGAGGTCCACGACGCAGGGAACACCGGTGAAGTCCTGCATGATCACGCGGGCCGGCGTGAACTGGATCTCCTCGCTGGGCTGGGCCTGGGAATCCCAGTTGCCGAGCGACCGGATGTGGTCGGCGGTGATGTTCGCGCCGTCCTCGGTACGGAGCAGGTTCTCCAGCAGCACCTTCAGGCTGTAGGGAAGGCGGGCCGAGCCCTCAACCTTGTCCAGCCGGAAGATCTCGTACGACTCGTCGCCCACCTGCAGCGTGCTGCGGGCGTCGAAGCTGTTCGCCGACACGACAGTCTCCTTCATGCATGAATTCGCGCGTTAGTACCGCATCCTGCCGCCACGCCCCTTGGCCAATCCGCTAAGGTAAGGCTAAGTTAGGTAACCCTTACCAGCGGGGGCGGCTGCGGTACGCCTTCGGCAGATATCTCGATGTCGAGATAACTCTAGTACATGTCGGGGGATCGGAACGAGGCGCGCTGCCCGGCGTCCGTCACATGCGCCGGGTGGCGGTTCCCGGGCGGGTCGGACGGGCGGGTCGGACGGGCGGCGCGACACCGGCCCGCCGCGACCGGAAACAAGTCGGGCAGATGCCCGTATATAACGCTATGCCACCTCGCCCGAACAGACCCCGGCGACCGAAGATCGCGGGCGCGTACCCCGGGCTCCGGTACGGGAACTGACGGTCGGTAACACCCGTCTGCCACGCCCCGCGCGATCGACATCTCATATCTGAGATACGGTGCAGCCATGGCAGACGACTACCTCGTACGCATCGGCAAGCTCATCCGTGACGCCCGGCAGCACCGGGGCTGGACGCAGAGTCAGCTCGCCGACGCGCTCGGCACCAGCCAGAGCGCCGTGAACCGGATCGAGCGCGGCAATCAGAACATCAGCCTTGAGATGATCGCCCGAATCGGTGAAGCACTCGACAGCGAGATCGTCTCCCTCGGCTACGCCGGCCCGATGCACCTGCGGGTCGTCGGCGGCCGCCGGCTCTCCGGCGCCATCGACGTCAAGACGAGCAAGAACGCCTGCGTCGCCCTGCTGTGCGCCTCGCTCCTCAACAAGGGCCGTACGGTCCTTCGTCGCGTCGCCCGCATCGAGGAGGTCTACCGCCTCCTGGAGGTCCTGAACTCCATCGGTGTCCGCAGCCGCTGGATCAACGACGGCGTGGACCTGGAGCTGGTCCCGCCGGCCCGCCTCGACATGGACGCCATCGACGCGGACGCCGCCCGCCGCACCCGCAGCATCATCATGTTCCTGGGCCCCCTGCTGCACCGGATGGACCAGTTCCGCCTGCCGTACGCCGGAGGCTGCGACCTCGGCACCCGCACCATCGAGCCGCACATGATCGCCCTGCGCCGCTTCGGCCTGGACATCACCGCGACCGAGGGCATCTACCACGCACAGGTCGAGGCCGGGGTCTCCCCCGACCGCCCGATCGTGCTGACCGAGCGCGGGGACACCGTCACCGAGAACGCGCTCCTGGCCGCCGCCCGGCACGACGGCGTCACGGTCATCCGCAACGCCTCCTCCAACTACATGGTCCAGGACCTGTGCTTCTTCCTGGAGGCGCTGGGCGTCAAGGTCGAGGGCGTCGGCACGACCACGCTCACCGTCCACGGCATCCCGAACATCGACGTGGACGTGGACTACTCCCCCTCCGAGGACCCGGTCGAGGCGATGAGCCTCCTCGCCGCCGCGGTCGTCACCGAGTCGGAGCTGACCATCCGGCGGGTCCCGATCGAGTTCATGGAGATCGAGCTCGCGGTCCTGGAGGAGATGGGCCTGGACCACGACCGCTCGGCGGAGTACACCGCCGACAACGGCCGCACCCGCCTGGTCGACCTCACGGTCCGCCCCTCCAAACTCGAAGCCCCGATCGACAAGATCCACCCGATGCCGTTCCCCGGGCTGAACATCGACAACGTCCCGTTCTTCGCGGCCATCGCGGCGGCCGCCCAGGGCCAGACCCTGATCCACGACTGGGTCTACGACAACCGCGCCATCTACCTGACCGACCTGAACCGCCTGGGCGGCCGCCTCCAGCTTCTGGACCCCCACCGCGTCCTGGTCGAGGGCCCCACGCGCTGGCGCGCGGCGGAAATGATGTGCCCCCCGGCCCTGCGCCCGGCGGTGGTCGTCCTCCTGGCGATGATGGCGGCCGAGGGCACCTCGGTCCTGCGCAACGTCTACGTCATCAACCGCGGCTACGAGGAACTGGCCGAACGCCTCAACTCGGTGGGCGCCCAGATCGAAATCTTCCGCGACATCTGAGCCCTCGGGCATCTGCGGCATCTTCGTGAGGCCCCGTCACTCTTCAAGGAGGGTGACGGGGCCTCCGTGTTCCCATCGGCGTTCACGACCACCCCAACTCCCCGGCTGGCAAAGGGCTGTGTCCAAATTTCGGGAATCGATGGCACGTTTCGGCATTTTACCTAAACTGATCATCAGTCATATTCCGTGCCATTCAGGAGAACCTGTGTACACACAGCCTGCCCCGCACCAGCCCTACGCCCCGCCGCCCAGACAGCGGTGGTGGCAGCATCCGGCGCTGATCATCGCCGCACTCGTGCTCCTGCCTCCGGTCGGCATCGCCCTGGCCTGGATGAGCCCGTGGGCCCAGGGGAAGAAGATCGTCGCGACCGTGATCGCGGGCGTCTGGTTCCTGGTGCTCGTCTTCTCCGACGGCGGGGAGAGGAAGACGGACGACGGCAAGGCCCAGGCGGGAGCCACCGCGTCCGCCACGCCCCCGTCGGCCGCGGCGCCCGCCCCGAGCCAGGCCCCGGTCACGGACGCGGCGGCGCCGACCGTGGTCGGCCAGCCCTTCAGCCAGGCCGAGAAGGCCGTCGAGGACCTCATCGACGGTGAGTTGACCGCCCTCAGCGCCTACACCGACGTGCCCCTGCCCTCGGCCCACGCCACCTGGGTCGTCTGCTTCCAGAGCCCCGACGCCGGCAAGCCCCTCGCGAAGTCGGCCGCCGCGACCGTGCACCTGGTCGCCCCCGGCACGAAGTGCCCCGCCACGGCCGACTCCCGCCTCCACGCCGAGACGCCGAAGACGACGCCGACTCCGACGCCCACCCAGGAGAGCAACGGCTCGTCGGACGGCGGCTCCTCCACCACGGGAGGCGGCGGCAGCGCCTACTACAAGAACTGCGACGCCGCCAAGGCCGCCGGCGCGGCTCCCATCCGGCGCGGGCAGCCCGGCTACCGGTCGGCCCTCGACAGGGACGGTGACGGCATCGCCTGCGACAAGTAGCCCCCTGCGCCGGAACCGACGGGTTTCGGCCTGATGGGCGATGGCACCTCGTCAGGAGTGGCGGAGACCCGGCAGAATCGGGTCTTCGGTACAAATGGAGGGGCGGCGGCATGACAGTCGGAGCGCGTGCGGAGGTGCCCGTGCTGGCGGGGGTGCCGGTGGTGGGGTCGCTCTTCGAGTTGAAGTCGGACTCGCTCGGCACCTACCTGCGGGCCCGGCAGCGGCACGGGGACGTCGTGCGGATCACGGCCGGGCCGCCCGGGCTGCGCGCCGAGCTGTACTGCGTGTTCTCCGCCGAGGGCGCGCAGCAGGTGCTCGCCTCGGAGTCGGCCAACTTCCGCAAGGACAACCCCTTCTACCAGGAGGTCCGCGACTCCTTCGGCAACGGGCTGCTGACCAGTCAGGACGAGGACTACCTGCGCCAGCGCCGGCTGGTCCAGCCGCTGTTCACCCGGCGCCGGGTGGACGGGTACGCCGAGGCCGTCGCCGCCGAGACCGCCTCCGTCCTCGCCGGGTGGCCCCAGGGGCAGGGCGGCGTCGTCGACGTGTCCGAGCAGATGATGCGGCTGGCGCTGCGCGCCGTGGCCCGGATCCTGTTCGGCACGGACGTCGAGGCCACCGTCGACGTCGTCGACCGGTGTTTTCCGGTCATCACCGAGTACTGCCTGCGCCGCGGCTACTCCCCCGCCAACCTCCCCCGCAGCTGGCCGACCCCGGCCAACAAGCGGGCGGCCGCCGCGATGGACGAGCTCTACGCGGTGTGCGACAGGATCATCGGCGAGCGGCGCGCCGCCACCGGCGCCGACGGCCCCGGCGAGGACCTGTTGACCCTGCTCGCCGCCGCGAAGAGTTCGGACGACGGGGAGTTCGACGCCGCCGAGCTGCGCGACCAGGTGCTGATCTTCCTGCTCGCCGGGCACGAGACGACCGCGACCTCCCTCGCCTTCGCCCTGCACCTGCTCGCCCGCCACCCCGAGGCCCAGGAGCGGGCCCGCGAGGAGGTCTCCCGGGTCCTGGGCGACCGTACGCCCGGGGCCGCCGACCTGGACCGGCTCCCGTACCTCACCCAGGTGCTCAAGGAGGCCATGCGGCTCTACCCGGCCGCCCCGGTCATCGGCCGCAAGGCCGTCGCCGCCACCGAGATCGGCGGGCACACCGTCCCCGCCGGCGCGGACGTGATACTGGCCCCGTGGGTGACGCACCGGCACCCCAGCTACTGGCCCGACCCGGACCGCTTCGACCCGGAGCGCTTCACCCCGGAGGCGGAGGCGGGCCGGCCGCGCTACGCCTGGTTCCCCTTCGGCGGCGGCCCGCGCGCCTGCATCGGACAGCACTTCTCGATGCTGGAGTCCGTGATCGCCCTGGCGATGACCCTGCGGGCGTACGAGTTCGAGGCCGTGGACACCGACATCCCGGTCAGCGCCGGCATCACCCTGCGGACGGACGGCCCGGCGCGCTGCCGGGTCCGGAGGTTGGACGGGTAGCGGCCGTACGGCCATCATGGGCCGATGGACGAGGAGATTCCGGGGCGTTTGTCCCCTTACGTACGCCGGCCGGCGCGTGCGATGCTGCCCGGCTCGCCCGCCCCGGAGCGGCTGCTCCGCCGGATCGGCGGCTTCTTCCTCATCCGCTTCCTGAGCGCGCTGCCCGACGACCTCGCCGATGCGGTCTCCGCGCTCGTGGACCCCTTCGAGCGGGCCGCCCGCCTGGTCGGGCGGCTCCTCCACGGCCCGGCCCTGCGCGGCGGCTGGACCGGCGAGGCGGGCCGGCTCGCGCTGGCCCTGCACGGCTTCCACTGGACGCACTGGCGCGCCGAGACCCGCGGCCCCCACGGCACCTTCACCGCGAGCACGGGCAAGGTCACCGCCCGGCCGCCCTGGGGGCGCGGCGACCCCGGCCGCGAGAGCCACACCGCCGCCTGCACCCTGCGCCGCGTGCCGCGGCTCCGGCGCCGCCCGACCCGCGTCGACCTGGCCTTCGCGGACGGCTCGTGGCTGGCGCTGCGGATGAACACCCGGGCGGACGCGGCCCGGCTGCGCGCCGCGCTCGCCGGTCCCTAGGCTCCCGGTCCGCCCGGGCGCCCCTCGACCTTCGTCGGCGTGTGGTTGCCCTGGAGTCGTTCGAGGTCGGAGGGCCTGACCTGGATGACGAACAGCGCGATCAACGCTCCGACCAGGGTGAACGCGGCCGCCACCACGAAGGCCGCGCTGATGCCCGAGGTGAGCACCTGGTCGCTCCACGGCTTGGGGAACTGCTTGGTGCGCGCGAAGAACGCCTTCTGTTCGGGGGTGGACGTGCGCAGGAAGCCGGCCACCTGGTCCTTGGCCTCGTTGCGGCTGGCCGTGCCGAAGACGGTCACCAGGATCGACAGACCGAGCGAACCACCCACCTGCTGCATCGAGTTGAGCAGCCCGGACGCCGCGCCCGACTCCCGGTCCGGGACGTTGGACAGCGCCATCAGCGTCAGCGAGACGAACTGCAGGCCCATGCCGAGGCCGAAGATCAGGAGCGGGCCGAGGATGCTGCCGAGGTACGTCGAGTGGATGTCGGTCCGCGTCAGCCAGACGAGGCCCGCCGCCGAGCAGAGCGCGCCGGTGACCATGAAGGGTTTGGGCCCGAACTTCGGCAGGAGTTGGGAGGTGATGCCGGCGCCCACCGCGACCACGGCGCTCACCGGGAGGAAGGCGAGGCCGGCGCGCAGCGGGCTGAAGCCCAGCACGATCTGCACGAAGAGGGTGAGGAAGAAGAACATGCCGAAGATCGCGCAGGCGAGCATGAGCATGATCCCGTACGTCCCGGCCCGGTTGCGGTCGGCGAACATGTGGAGCGGGGTGATCGGCTGCGGCGAGCGCTTCTCGTTGAGGATGAACAGGGTCAGCAGGACGACGGCGGCGCCGAACGAGAAGAGCGTCCAGCCGTCGCGCCAGCCGTCCTGGGAGGCGCGGATGAAGCCGTAGACGAGCGCGACCATGCCGGTGGTGCACAGCAGCGCGCCGGCGAGGTCGAAGTGTCCGGGGTGGCGTTCGGACTCGCGGATCACCTTCCGGGCCAGCACGGCGATCAGCAGCGCGATGGGGACGTTGACGAAGAGCACCCAGCGCCAGTTGAGCCATTCGACGAGGATGCCGCCCGCGAGCAGCCCGATCGCGCCGCCGCCGGCCGAGACGCCGGCGAACACCCCGAAGGCCCGGTTGCGGGCGGGCCCTTCGCGGAAGGTCGTGGTGATCAGGGCGAGGGAGGTGGGGGAGGCGATGGCTCCGCCGACGCCCTGGAGGGCCCGGGCTCCCATCAACTGGCCGGCGTTCTGGGCGAGTCCGCCGAGGAGGGAGGCCACCCCGAAGAGCAGGACGCCGAAGATGAAGACGCGTTTGCGGCCGAGGATGTCGCCGGCGCGGCCGCCGAGGAGCAGCAGGCCTCCGAAGGCCAGGGTGTAGGCGTTGACGACCCAGGAGAGGCTCTCGGTGGAGAAGTGGAGGGCGCTCTGGATGTGCGGCAGCGCGATGTTCACGATGGTGATGTCGAGGACGACCATCAGCTGGCACGAGGCGATGACGAACAGCGCGAGCCCGTTTCCGCTTCCTCGGACCTTGCCGTCGGTCCCGTTCCTGGTCGGCGATGCGTTCCCGTCCACCCTCTCGACGCTAAGCCCGCACCCCTGGGGTCACCACTCGAACGGCCTAGTCTATGTGACATTTCACATGTCAAACTACGATCATGGATGACTTCCTCAGGCTCTCCGCGAGCACGGCCCGATTCACCCACGGCGCCCCGCGCGCCTTCGCCTTCGGGGACGAGGGACGGCTCCTGTGGTTCCTCCGCTCCACCGGTCCCACCGACCCCTTCGACAGCCTCTGGCTCCTCGACACCGCCACCGGCACCGAGACCCGGCTTGCCGACCCGCGCGAGCTGTGCCCCGAGCCCGGCGGCCTGCCCGTCGCCGAACGCCGGCTGCGCGAGCGGATACGGCTGGTCGCGGCCGGGATCGGCTCGTACGCGCTCTCCGGCGACGGCCGGCGCGCCGTCTTCGCGCTCTACGGGCGGCTCTTCGGGGTCACCGTCGACGGCGTCGGCGACGGGAAGCCCCGGCCGCCCGAGGAGATCCCGGCGGCCGGCCCCGCCGTCGACCCCCGCCCGAACTCCGACGGCTCCCGCACCGCGTACGTCACCGACGACGCCCTTCACGTCTCCCCGGGCGGCCGGGTCAGCCCCGCCGACGGGGCCCGCTGGGGGCTCGCCGAGTTCGCCGCCGCCGAGGAACTGGGCCGCGCCCGAGGGCACTGGTGGTCCCCCGACGGGGTCACCCTGCTCGCCGCCCGCGTCGACGAATCCGCCCTCCAGCGGCGCTGGTTCGCCGACCCCGCGCGCCCCGAGCTGCCCGCCGAGGACTTCGCGTATCCCGAGGCGGGCGGGCCCAACGCCGAGGTCCAGCTGTGGGTGCTCGGCCCCGACGGCCCCCGGATACGCCTGCACTGGGACGCGGAAGCCTACCCGTACGTCTCCGACGCGGGCTGGGAGTCCGACACTGAGATCCTGCTGACCGTCCAGGACCGGCTCCAGCGCACCGTGCTGCTGCTGTCCGCCGATCCGGTCACCGGCCGGACCCGGGAGCTGTCCCGCACCACGCACCCCCAGTGGGTGGACCCCCTGGTCCCCGGCACCCCGGCCCGCCTCCCCGACGGGCGGATGCTCACCGCCGCCAACACCGCCGGCGGCGCCGCCCGCGGCCTCGCGGTCGACGGCGCGCCGATCACCGGCGACGGGATCCAGGTCCGCGGGGTCGCCGGCGTCCACCAGGGCCGGCTGCTGGTCACGGCCGGGCAGCGCGACCCCGCCGAGCAGCAGGTGCTGCTGCTGGACCCCGCCACCGGCGAGACGGCCCCGCTCGCCGACGGGCCCGGGGTGCACGGCGCCCTGGCCTCGGCGGGGGTGCTGCTGCTGACCTCCGCCGACGCCGACGGGATCCGGCGCACCGTACGCACTCCCGACGGCCGCGAGTTCACCCCCGGCGACCTGTCCGAGCCGCTGCCCTACCGGGTGGTCCCGATCCTGGAGCGGGTCACCGAGCACGGCGTCCCCACCGCCCTCGTCCTGCCCCGCGACCACGTCCCCGGCACGCGGCTGCCCGTCCTGATGGACGGCTACGGCGGCCCCGGCTTCCAGGACGTGTCCGCCGAGCCGCGCCGCTGGCAGGCCCGCCAGTGGTGGGCCGACCAGGGGTTCGCGGTGGTGACCGTGGACAACCGCGGCACCCCGTACGTCTCGCCCGCCTTCACCCACGCCATGTACCGCGGGTTCTCCGAGGTCACCCTGGAGGACCAGGTCGCGGCCCTGCACGCGCTCGCCGCCCGCCACCCCGACCTCGACCTCGGCCGGGTCGGCATCCGCGGCTGGTCCTACGGCGGCTACCTGTCGGCGATGGCGGTGCTGCGCCGCCCCGACGTCTTCCACGCCGCGGCGGCCGGGGCCGCGCCGACCGACTTCCGGTACTACGACACGGCGTACACCGAGCGGTACCTGGGCCTCCCCCAGGACCACCCGGAGGTGTACGAGCGGGACTCGCTCATCGCGGACGCCCCGCACCTCGACCGCCCGCTGCTGCTGGTCACGGGCCTGGCCGACGACAACGTCCACCCCTCCCACACCCTGCGCCTCTCGCAGGCCCTGACGGACGCGGGCCGCCCGCACCGGCTGCTGGCGCTGCCCGGCGTCACCCACATGACCCCCGGCGGGACGCGGGAGAAGATCATGGCGCTGGAGCTGGAGTTCTTCCGCCGCGAACTGGGCCTGTAGCCAGAACGGCCGGAAGGGCCGGAAGGGCCCCGGAGACGCCATTGGCTCCGGGGCCCTCCCTTCTTCCCGTGGATCCCCGTCAGTCACCCGGGCCCCATTCTTTTCACCGAGTGACAGGCCACCTCCCGGGAGGCGGCGAGCTGCAGCAGCGGCCGCTCGGCGCGGCAGACCTCGGGCCCGAGCTGCTGGAAGCGGTAGACGACCTCGCGCGCCGTGTCCTCATCGCCTGCCACCAGCTGGGTGAGGACCTGTACAGCACTAGGCTGGCCCCATGACGATTCGCGCTGTGGTTTTCGACGTCGGCGAATGCCTCGTGGACGAAACCCGGGAGTACGGAACCTGGGCCGACTGGCTCGGGGTTCCGCGTCACACCTTTGCCGCGATGTTCGGTGCCGTTATCGCCCAAGGCCGCGACTACCGCGACGTGTTCCAGGAGTTCCGGCCCGGCTTCGACCTGTACGAGCAGCGGGAAGCACGCGCGGCGGCCGGCCAGCCGGAGCACTTCGACGAGTCGGACCTCTACGCCGACGTCCGGCCGTCGCTCGCCAAGCTGCGGGCCGACGGGCTGTGGCTCGGCATTGCCGGGAATCAGACCGTGCGCGCGGGCGGAATTCTGCGGGGCCTCTTCTCCGGCGACGTGGACCTGATCGGCACGTCGGACGACTGGGGCGCCAGCAAGCCCGACCCCGAGTTCTTCGTCCGCGTGGCCGCCGTGGTGCCGTTCCCGCCGAAGGAGATCCTCTACGTGGGAGACCGCGTCGACAACGACCTCCGTCCCGGGAAGCAGGCCGGGATGCACACCGCGCTCATCCACCGCGGCCCGTGGGCCACGATTCAGTGGAGCTCCGAGGAGGCCCGCACCCTGCCCACGTTCCGCGTCGAGAACCTGGCGGAGCTGCCGGGCCTGATTTCGGAGTTCAATTCGCGAGAGCGCTGACCACCGCGCCCCATCCGTACAGCCGGTCGTCGAGGTCGCGGATGCACTGCTCGTGCTGCCACGGCACGAGCGCGCGCCGCACCTCCCGGACCCGCTCAAGTCCGGTGGCGTACCAGTGCGCTTCCAGGAGTTCCAGGGCGCGCACCGCGTACTCGGCAGCTGCATGCGGGGCGCCGGCTGCGGCCTCGACTGCGGCCAGGTCACCGAGAACAACAGTGCGCTGCTTGTCGGCGTCCGCCGGGAGCTCCTCCAGGACGTGGAGCAGAGTCTCACGGGCCTGCGGCAGATGCCCGGCGCGCAACTGCGTGTTCCCCTTGAACGCCTGGAGCCTGACCGGGCTGAACCAGTCCATCCATTCGGGATTCGGGTGCTCACTTCCGGCGTCGAGAAGATCCTCGCCGTGCGCAATGAGGTTCAGTGCGGTCCTGGTGTCGCCGCATCGGGTCTCGCACTCGGCCTCGACCGCATCGAGCCATGCCAGGAACTCGGCGGAGGCCGGGCCGCGCCGGGCGTACGTTCGCGCCGCCACCATTCGCTCGGCCGCGCCCTGCTGGTTCCCGGCCCATCCGGGGATGAATGCCATATGGGCAAGGGTGGCGGCCCCGAGCAGTGTGTCGTCTGCCTCCCCGGCAGCCTGAAGGGCGCGCACCCACGTGTCCCCCGCGAGACCGGGCTCGCGGAGGTCGAAGAACTCGATCCGGCCGGCCAGAAGCCAGGACTCCGCGAGGGCGGCGCCCAGGGTCAGTCGCGTACGCCCAGTGGTGGCTTCCAACAGGGCTACGCCGAGCGCTGCGTGAGCACTGACAGCAGGATGCAGCGTGCCGGGAGCAACGGTCCAGTACAAGCGCCGGTGAGCACGCGTGACGGACAGGAAGTCCGCGGAGCAGCTGGCCGGCTGGAGCGCATTCGGGGTCCGGATGGGTCCCCGGTTCGGTGGCCGTAGCGCACTTCCTGCCGCACGACGTGCAGGAACCGCCTCGCCGGTCGGCAGCGTGAATCCGAGCTGTGCCAGGTCCTGGCCGAGGAGTTCGGCAAGAGCCTTCCGGACGTCGGGGTGGGGCAGGGGAGGGTTGTCGGACTCCCAGCGACGAACCTGCCGGATTCCAACGGTGACGCCGCGGGCGGCAAGGGCGTCCACGAGGTCCTGCTGAGAGCGATAGCCGGCAGCCATGCGAGCGGCCCGCAGTCGGGTGTTGCCCATCGGTCGTGTCATTCCAACCTCCGTAGTGCAATGGGTAGATGGCCACTGTCCCAGGAAGTCCCCTTGAGGGCCACGATTCATTTGTCCGGATACAGAGAAGCCCCCTTACAGGACATCAGAAGTCCTAAGAAAGTCCTCGTAATGGGACTTCTATCGCGCCATGGTGTCTCCAACACCTGATGTCGACGGTAAGGAGTGATCTCGGTGGCCAACCGCACGATTGGCAGCCTCGCTCGCGGCGTGCTCTGCATCGACACCCCGGACGACCCTTGGGCTGGCCCGACCGTGGTGTCCGAGCCAAGCGCTGAGCTCCTCGACCGCGCGCTGGTCGGCTGGGAGCATTTCATCGGCAGCGTAGAAGAGCCGTCCGATGGCTGAGCGGTACGAGTATGTGCCACATCGACTGCTGCGCCGTCGTGTTCGCGATGTGGCGTCCGGAATCGAGGGCGAGCTGATGGCCGTCATCAACGAGAACGTGTCTGCCACCGGTATCGAGCACTGGGTGGAACTCGCCTACATCCGTGGCCCGTCCGGCCGAGAGATCTCGACGGCCGTCGACAACATCGAACCGACCTGAGCAGCTTGGCGGCCACCCGAAGGGCCCCGGAGACGCCATTGGCTCCGGGGCCCTCCCTTCTTCCCGTGATCCCCGTCAGTCACCCGGGAAGTGACAGGCCACCTCTCGGGAGGCGGCGAGCTGCAGCAGTGGCCGCTCGGTGCGGCAGACCTCCTGCGCCTTGGGGCAGCGCGGGTGGAAGGTGCAGCCCGGGGGTGGAGCGGCCGGGCTCGGCGGGTCGCCGAGCAGCACGATCCGCTCCCGCCGCCGCTCCGCCGCCGGGTCGGGCAGCGGTACGGCGGACAACAGCGCCCTGGTGTACGGGTGCTGGGGGTTCTCGTAGAGGGACTTCTTGTCCCCGATCTCGACGATCCGGCCGAGGTACATGACGGCGACGCGGTCGCTGACCCGTTTGACCACGGACAGGTCGTGCGCGATGAACACGTAGGCGAGGCCCAGTTCGGCGCGCAGCCGCTCCATGAGGTTGACGATCTGGGCCTGGACGGAGACGTCGAGGGCGGACACGGGCTCGTCGGCGACGATCAGCCGGGGGCTGGTGGACAGCGAGCGGGCGATGCCGATGCGCTGGGCCTGGCCGCCGGAGAACTCGTGCGGGTAGCGGTCGATGTGCTCGGGGATCAGGCCGACCAGTTCCATCAGCTCGGCGGCGCGGCGGCGGGCGTCGCCGGCGCTCCAGCCCTGGACCAGCAGCGGGTCGGAGATGATCCGGGCCACGGTCTGGCGGGGGTTGAGGGAGGAGTGCGGGTCCTGGAAGACCATCTGGATGTTCTTGCGCAGCGGCCGCATGGCGCTCTGGGAGAGCCGGCCGATCTCCTTCCCCTCGAAGGCGACGCGGCCCGAGGTGGGTTCCAGCAGCCGCACGATCATGCGGCCGGTGGTGGACTTCCCGCAGCCCGACTCCCCGACCAGGCCGAGGGTCTGCCCGGCGGCCAGGTCGAAGGAGACCCCGTCCACGGCGCGCACGGGCGCCCCCCGGCGCCCGGTCGCGGACCGTTTCCCGGGGAAGGCCATGGTGAGGTCCCGTACGGACAGCAGCGGTTCGGAGCTCGTCGTGGTCATCGGGCCGCCTCCTCGGCGGTACCGGCGCCGGCGAAGTGGCAGGCCACCATCCGCTCCGCCTGCGGCTCCCCGTACGCCAGCAGCTCGGGCCGTACGTCTTCGCAGGGCTCGGCGGCGCGCGGGCAGCGCGGGGCGAAGGCGCAGCCCGGGGCCGGGGTGAGCAGGGAGGGCGGGGAGCCGGGGATGGAGGGCAGCGGTGCGTCGTCGGTGGTGTCCAGGCGGGGCAGCGAGTCGAGCAGGCCCCGGGTGTAGGGGTGGGCGGGATCGGCGAACAGGGCGTCGACCGGGGCCTGTTCGGCGGCCCGGCCGCCGTACATGACCAGTACCTCGTGGGCGACGCGGGCGACCACGCCCAGGTCATGGGTGATCATCACGACGCCGAGGCCGCGCTCCTGCTGGAGACGGGCGATCAGCTCCAGGATCTGGGCCTGCACGGTGACGTCGAGGGCGGTGGTGGGTTCGTCGGCGATGAGCAGGTCGGGTTCGCAGGCCAGGGCCATGGCGATCATGGCGCGCTGGCGCATGCCGCCGGAGAACTGGTGCGGGTACTCCCCCGCGCGGCGGGCCGGTTCGGGGATGCCGACCTCGCCGAGCATGTCGACCGCCCGTCTGCGCGCGACGGCCCGGCCGGCCTTGAAGTGCACCCGGTAGTGCTCGGCGATCTGTTCGCCGACCGTGTAGTAGGGGTGCAGGCTGGAGAGCGGGTCCTGGAAGATCATGGCCATCCTGCGGCCGCGCACCTTGGCGAGTTCCCGTTCGGGCAGTGCGGTCAGTTCCCGTCCGGAGAGGCGTACGGAGCCGGCGACCTCGGCGCCCCGGTGCAGGCCCATGACGGCCAGCGAGGTGACCGACTTGCCCGAGCCGGACTCGCCGACGATGCCGAGGGTGCGGCCGGCCTCGACGGTGAAGCCGAGCGAGTCGACAGCCCGTACGGTTCCGCGCGGGGTGGTGAACGTGACGCGCAGGTCGCGCACTTCGAGCAGAGCGGCGGCCATCAGTACCTCACCCTCGGGTCGATGACGGCGTACAGGAGGTCGACGACGAGGTTGGCGACGACGATGAAGAAGGCGGCGAGCAGGGTCACGCCGAGGACCACGGGCTGGTCGGAGCTGACCAGGGCTCCGTAGAACAGCCGCCCGATGCCGGGGAGTCCGAAGATGGACTCGGTGATGACCGCTCCGGCGAGCAGTCCACCGAGGTCCATGCCGAAGATGGTCAGGATCGGGGTCATCCCGGAGCGCAGGCCGTGTTTGACGACGACGGTCCGTTCGGGCATGCCCTTGGCGCGGGCGGTGCGGATGTAGGGCTCCGCCATCGCCTCGATCATCGAACCGCGGCTCTGGCGTGCGTACATGGCGGCGTAGAGCAGCGCGAGCGCGGTCCAGGGCAGCAGCAGGTTGGCGCCCCAGGCGAGCGGGTCGTCGGTGAAGGGCTGGTAGCTGGGGTAGGGCAGGAGGCCGGCGATGCGGATGACCCCGTAGATGAGCATGACGGAGGTGAAGTAGACCGGCAGGGAGGCGGCGGCGACGGCGCCCACCATCAGGGCCTTGTCGGTGGCGGTGTCCTTGCGCAGGGCGGCGGTGACGCCGGCGCCGAGGCCGAGGACCAGCCACAGCACGGCGGCGCCGAGGGCGAGGGAGGCGGAGACCGGGAGCCGGTCCATCAGAAGGTCCCACACGGGCAGGGAGTTCTCGTACGAGTAGCCCAGGCAGGGGAAGTCGCAGGCGACGGCGTACTGGCCGGTGCCGAGGGTGCGGCCGGTGAAGATGCCGGTGAGGAAGTCGGCGAACTGCCGCCACAGGGGCTGGTCGAGGCCGAGGTAGGCGCGTACGTCGGCCAGTCGCTCGGCGCTGCAGGTCTTGCCGCAGGCGGCGGCGGCCGGGTCGGAGGGCAGGACGTAGAAGATGAGGAAGGTGACGGCGGCGATGGCGAGGAGCACCCCGGCGAGGGCGAGCAGCCGGCGGGCGAGGTAGAGGATCACGTACGGCCGCCCCTCGGGTCGAGGATGTCGCGCAGGGCGTCACCGAGCAGGGTGAAGGCGAGCACGGCGAGGAAGAGGAAGACGCTCGGGATGACGAAGTACATGGGGTCGGTCTCGTAGAAGGCGACGGACTCGGCGATCATCTGGCCCCAGGAGGGGGTGGGCGGGCGTACGCCGACGCCGAGGTAGCTCAGCGCCGCCTCGGTGCTGATCATTCCGGGGATGAGCAGGGTGGTGTAGGCGATGACCGGGCCGGAGACGCCCGGGAGGATGTCGCGGGTCAGGATCCGCCAGGAGCTCGATCCGCCGACGCGGGCGGCGTCGACGTACTCGCGGTGTTTGAGGGAGAGGGTCTGGCCGCGGACGACGCGGGCGACGCCGGGCCAGCCGAAGAGTCCGATGACGGCGGTCATCAGGACGATGCGGTTGACGTCCTTGGCGACGGACAGCATGGCGATCATGAAGATGAGGCTGGGGAAGGACATGGTCAGGTCCATCAGCCGGGACAGGACCGCGTCGGTGCGGCCGCCGAAGTAGCCGGCGGCGATCCCGGCGGAGGTGCCCGCGAGGACCACGATGGCGGTCGCGGCGAAGGCGATGAGCAGGGAGACCTGGGCGCCGTGGACCACACGGGCGAACAGGTCGCGGCCGGTGACGGGTTCGACGCCGAGCCAGTGCTCGGGGCTGATCCCGCCGAGGGAGCCGAGCGGCTGGCCGCCGAGGTAGGGGTCGATGGCGGTCTTGTCGAACTCCTCGGGGGACCAGCCGCCGAGCGCGCCCAGCCAGGGCGCGGTGACGGCCATCAGGACGAAGAGGAGGACGAGGCAGAGGCTGACCCGGACGGCCAGGCGGCGGCCGAGCTCCCGCCGGGCGAGCTGCCAGGGGCTGCTGCCGTGCGCTGCCTGCGCTGCCGCGGGCTGGGCGGTCGAGGCATCCGGGGCCCCGGCCGCGCCGGGGGCCGAAGCGGCATCAGGGGCCGCGGCGGCGCCGGAGGACCGCGCGGCGCCAGGGGCCGGGGCGGGGCCAGGTGCCGGGGCCGCGGTCGGGCCGGGGGTGGCTCGGCCGTCGGGGGCCGGGGTGGTGGAGGTCATGGGTCGGGGTTCCGGATTCCTCAGCCCTGGCTCTTCGACGGGTCCTTGAGGCCGACCGTGCCGTAGTCGATGGTGCCGGTCCACACCGGGTGGCCGTACGCGCCCGCGATGTTGGGGCCGACGAGCAGCGGCTTGCGCTCCAGCAGGACGGGAACCGCCGGGGACTTCTTCATGATCTCCGCGTCGAGGTCGATCCAGGCCTGGTTGGCCTGCTTGGCGTCGGCCATGGCGTTGATCTCGTCGATCCGCTTCATGGTCGCGTCGTCGCGGAACTGGCTGTTGTTGCCCTGGTTGCCCTTCTCCTTGATGGTGCGTCCGTCGAAGACGAAGGGGATCCAGGTGGAACCGGAGGGGTAGTCGGGGCACCAGCCGGAGAGCGTCATGTCGGGGGTGGTGGAGAGGTCCCCGATGACGTCGTAGTAGGCGCCCGGGTCGATGGTGTCGACGACGACCTCGATGCCGGCGCGGGACAGGCCCTGCTGGATGGCCTCGGCCTTGGCCTTGTCGCCGGTGGAGACCGCGAGGGAGACCTTGAGGGACTCCTTGCCGGCGGCCTTGAGGAGCTCCTTGGCCTTGGCCGGGTCTCCCGCCGGGGCGATCTTCAGGGTGTCGGCCTGCTTGCCGCCGGACAGGGCCGGGGGCAGGTAGGCGGTGGCGACCTCATTGAGGGCGGGGCCGCCGCCCGCGGTGACGACCGCTTCCTTGTCGACGGCGTACTGCATGGCCTCGCGGACCTTGGGATCGTTGAAGGGCGCCCGGGAGTTGTTGAGGTAGAGCATCTCGGTACAGCCCTGGGACTCGGCCAGCAGGCGCGCCTTGACGTCCGGCTTGGGCAGCACCTTCGGCGCGCTCTCGGGCCGCATGTCGGCGTACTCGACGGCGGAGGCGTCGGCGCCCTCCCCGGCGATGATCCGGTCGTCGATCTGGCCGCCCTTGAGGCCCATGACGACCACGAACCTGTCGGGGTAGGCCTTGCGGACGGTGTCGGTCTTCGCGTCCCAGTGCTCGTTGCGGACCAGGACCAGCTTCTTGTCGCGGTCGTACGACTCGATCTTGTACGGGCCGGAGGAGAACGGGCGGGCGTCGTACTGGGTGCCCTTCTCCTGCGCCTGGGGCACCGGGGCGAAGGTGGGCAGGGTGGTGGTCGCGGAGAACTCGGCGACGGGACGCTTGAGTTCGAAGACGATCGTGCGGTCGTCGGGGGTCTTGACCGAGTCGAGGTGCTGCCCCTGGAGCGGGCCCTTGTAGCCCTCGGTGCCGGCCAGGTACTGGGCCGCGTAGTCGGGGCCGCCGGTGAGGTCGGGGGCGAAGGAGCGCTCGACGTTGTACTTGATGTCCTGGGCCTTGACGGTCGAGCCGTCCTCGTACTTCACGCCCTCCTTCAGGGTGAAGGTCCAGGTGCGGCCGCCGTTGGAGGGGGTGCCCAGGTCGGTGGCGAGGTCGGGGACCAGCTCGCTGCCGCCCTTGCCGGGCTCGGCCTTGAAGGTGACGAGCGTGCGGTAGAGCAGCCGGGTCCCGAAGTCCATGGTCGGCATCACCCAGTTGCGGGCGGGGTCGAGGTGGGCGAAGTCCTGGTTCGACAGGACGGTGAGGGTGCCGCCCTTGACCGGGGTGCCGCCGAGGGTCTTGCCGTCGTTGGCGGCGGCGGGGTTGGAGGCCCCCGCCCCGGCGGAGCCCTTCTTGGTGTCGGAGCAGCCCGAGGCGCCGAGTGCGAGTGCCGCCACCAGGGTGGTGGCGAGGGCGAGTTGGGTGCGCTTGGTCATGGTCACTCCAGTGAAGGGCCGCGCTCTAGGGTGTGACCGGTAACATAGTAATGTGAAATTGTACTGACAAGGGGTTTGCACCGCCGTTATCCAGCCGTGTCCAAATCCCCTTGGTTCAGCAGGCGTTGGGGCCCGCGCAGCGGACCGCCCGCCGTCCCGGGCGGCGCGGCAGCGCCGGTCCCGGGAGGCGGGCGGTCCTCACCGTCAGTCCAGGACGTCCGGAATCGGGTCGGTGTTGCTGCGCTGGACCGCGGCCTTGGAGCCGGTGGCCGAGCCCAGGGCCCAGTCCGAGAGCGCCATCGAGTCCGCGTAGCGCTCCTCGTCGTTCAGCAGGACACCGATGACGGTCTTGCCGTTTCGGGTCACGGAGAAGACGAGGCACTTGCCGGCCGCGGTGCCGGTGCCGGTCTTGACGCCGATCGCGCCGGGGTACGCGTAGCCGGTGGGGCTGGGCTGGAGGAGCAGGTTGCTGTTCGTCCAGGTGGCGACGGTGGAGGTGCCGCCGCTGCTGTAGGAGGTGGTCTTCACGACGCTCTTGAAGGTGGTGCCCGTCATCGCGTACTTGGTGAGCTTCGCGAGGTCGCGCGGGGTCGTGAGGTTGTTGCCGGTCGGCGAGATGCCGTCGAAGGAGTCGTAGACCGTGTTGGTCATGCCCAGCGACTTCGCCTTGGCGTTCATCTTCGCGATGAAGTCGGCCGTACGGGCCTGGGTGGTGGCGCCCGAGCCGAAGGTGTCGGCGAGGGCGTAGGCGGCGTCGCAGCCCGACGGGAGCATCAGCCCGTACAGCAGCTGGCGGACGGTCGGCGTGGCGCCCGCCTTCAGGTGGGCCGTGCTCGCGCCCTCGCGGACGACGTAGTCCAGGTACTCCTGCTGGATGGGGACCGTCCGGTTGAGGTCGATCCCGGGGGAGGTCGTGACCGTGATGAAGGTCATGATCTTGGTGGTGCTCGCCATCTGGCGCTTGGTGTCGGCGTCCTTGGCGAAGAGCTCCGTCCCGGTGGTGCCGTCCAGCAGCACCGCGCCCGCGGCGGTGACGGGCGGCGCGGCGGCGGCCTGGGCCGGCGCGGACACCGCGAGCAGGGCTCCGGTGGCGATGGTGACGGCGAGTGCGGCGCGCCCGCGGCGCATCAGCTTCGATATCAAGTTCGGTCCCCGTGTTGGCAGAAGGGAAGAGTGAAGGGGCGGGGGGCCCCAGGGGGCCCCGCCCCCGCGGGACGGTAATGACTGTACGTCCCCGCCCCCCACTACCCCCCGGGGCCACCCCCCACCCCCGGGCCCCCCCGGGGCTGGCCCGCCCCCCCGGCCCCCCAACCCCAACTAAACACTCTCCGCCCCGGTTGTGGCCCCCCGGACCCGGCCCGGGGGCGGCCCCGCGCCGCCCCCCCCGCCCCTGCGGAAGCTTACGCAGTCTCCTGCCCGTCCACCGAGACCCCCGCGGTCACACCCCCGAGCCGAGGCCGCCCGGGGTGCGGCCGACCGGCTCGTCGCGGCCCTGCGCCCAGAGGGAACGGACGTGGCCGAGGTGGCGCACCATGCAGGCCTCGGCCGCCTCGGCGTCGCCGGTGAGCATCAGGTCGAGCAGCTCGAGGTGTTCCTCGGCGGAGGAGACGAGCTTGCCCGCCTCGTCCAGGCCGGTGAGCCCGTACAGCCGGGAGCGCTTGCGCAGGTCGCCGACGGTCTCGACGAGGCGGTCGTTGCCCGAGAGGCCGAGCAGCGTGAGGTGGAAGCGGCGGTCCGCCTCCAGGTAGCCGATCAGGTTGTGCTCGCGGGCGCTGGTGACGATCTCCTGCGCGATGGGGCGCAGGGCCTCCAGCTGTTCGGCCGTGGCGATCTTGGTGATCTTGCCGATGGTCGGCACCTCGATCATCGTGCGCAGTTCGGTGTACTGGTCGAGGTCGCGCTCGCTGACCTCGGTGATCCGGAAGCCCTTGTTGCGGACCGGCTCGACCAGGCCCTCGCGGGCGAGGTCGAGCATCGCCTCGCGCACCGGCGTGGCCGAGACGCCGAGTTCGGCCGCGAGGCCCGGTGCGGAATAGACGCTCCCGGGGCGCAGCTCGCCCGCTATCAGGGCCGCTCGGAGGGCGTGGCCGACCTGGTCGCGGAGCCGCTCCTGGGCCTTGATGAGACTGTGCTGCTTCAGGTCACCCATTGCTTTTCCTCCGAGACCCCTTGCCCCACCGATGGGCGGAGGGAACAGCGTACAATGTCACGTTTCGCTGTTCGCCCCGGCGGCCTCGTACAACGCGACCGCCACGGCAAGATCCTCCCAGGCCATGCCCACACTCTTGAAGACCTGTGGACAACCCGGCGGCCCGCCCGCCGGCATCCGGCCGGCGACCAGGTCGGCGAGGGTGCCGGTGATGTGGCCGGGCCCGATGGCCCCCTCCGCCTCCGGCACCAGCAGGTCCCCGGCCTCGCGCAGGGCCGCCGCACGCGACTCCACGTAGACGGCGGAGCGCCGGATGAGGGCGGTGTCGGTCTCGCGGGCGTCCGGCTCGTGGGAGCCGACCGCGACGACCACCGCCCCCGGCCCGACCAGCCGTCCGTCGAAGAGGGGTTCGCGGGCCGTGGTGCAGCAGACCACCAGGTCGGCGCCGGCCACGTCCCCGGCGGTCCCGGTGCGGGCGGGCACCCCGAGGGTCTCGGCGTACGCGGCCAGCTTCCGGGCCCCGGCCGGCTGCCGGGCGACCACCACCGCCTCGGACAACTCGCGTACGGAGAGCACCGCTTCGAGGTGGCCGTACGCCTGCGGGCCCGACCCGAAGAGCACCAGCCGCAGCGGCCGCCCCGCCGGGGCGAGGTGGCGCAGGGCGAGGGCCGAGACCGCCGGGGTGCGCAGCGCGGTGAGGGCCGCGCCGTCCAGGAGGGCCAGCGGCCGCAGGGTGGGGCCGTCGAGGAGGAGGTAGCTGCCGGTGATCCGGGGCAGGCCGCGCGCCGGGTTGCCGGGGGCGACCCCGGCCACCTTCACGCCCGCGTACGCCCCCGAGGCGGCCGGCATCAGCAGCAGTTCCCCGCCGGGCACGGCGAGCGCCGTGCGCTGCGGGCCGCTCTCGGGATCCGGCCCGTCCCGCAGCGCGGCGGCCAGGGCGTCGGTGGCCGCGGCCGGGGTCAGGAGCCGGGCCATGGCGGCGGCGTCCAGCTGCGGGAGTCCGCGCCCGGCCGGCGCCGGCGCGGCGGGCCTCCCCTCCGCGGGCCGGGTCACAGCAGGAACCCGGTCCCGAGCGCGTCGTACGGGTCGACGGTGAAGACGTGTTCGCCGGTGCGGTAGGCGCTGCCGGTGACCTCGGTGACCCCGCCGGGCCGGATCCGCCCGGTGAACACCGTGCCCGTCACCGACTCGTGCAGCAGGTCCTCGCCCGGGCCGAGCCGCCCGTCCTCCGCCAGCAGCGCGAGCCGCGCCGAGGTGCCGGAGCCACAGGGCGAGCGGTCGACCTGCCCGTCGGCGAAGACGGTGACGTTGCGCTGGTGCGGCCCGAAGGGGGTGTCGGGGAGCTCCTCGTGGAGGATCACCCCGTAGACCCCGGAGAGCAGCGGCCCGCCGGGATGCCAGGTGGCCGGATGGGTGGCCAGCGCGGCCCGGATCTCCTGCCCGGCGCGGACCAGGTGGGGCAGGGCCGCCCGGGAGACGTCCAGGCCGAGTTCACGGGCGGCGACGGCGGCGTAGCAGGCGCCGGCGTGTGCGATGTCCACTTCGGCGAGCCCGAGCGTGGTGGCGACCGGCACCTTGCGGGCGGCCACCCGGGCCGGGACGTTGCGGAAGGTGACCCCGGTGGTGCGGCCGCCGTCGCGGTGCACGGTGGCGGTGACCCGCCCGGAGGGCACGTCGATGCGCACCTGCGCGTCCCCGTCGTCCGGGGCCGGGACCCGGCCGCTGTCCACGGCCCAGGCCCCGAGCGCCATGGTGCCGTGGCCGCAGGCGGTGGAGTAGCCGTCCTTGTGCCAGAACAGCACGCCGAAGTGGGCCCCGTCGTCGTCCGGGGGCACGACGAACCCCCCGTACATCCCGGCGTGCCCGCGCGGCTCCTGCACGAGCAGGCGCCGTACGTCGTCCAGCGCGGAGCGGCGCGGAGCGGTTCCGGATCCGCCCGGGCCGATGGCGGTGGCGCAGCGCTCGGCCACGGTGTCCCCGGGGACGGGCGGGAGGCCCTCCGCGACGATCCGGAAGGGCTCGCCCGCGGTGTGGTAGTCCACCGTTCGGACGGTGTTCACAGCAGGAAGCCTCCGGGGAAGGGGTCGGTGGGGTCGAGGAAGTACTGGGCGGTGCCGGTGATCCAGGCCCGGCCGGTCACGGTGGGGACGACGGCGGGCAGTCCGCCGACGGTGGTCTCCCCGATCAGCCGGCCGGTGAACTCGGTGCCGATGAACGACTCGTTGACGAAGTCGGTGTCGAGGGCGAGGAGGCCGCGGGCGTGCAGCTGGGCCATGCGCGCGCTGGTTCCCGTACCGCAGGGCGAGCGGTCGAACCAGCCGGGGTGGATGGCCATGGCGTGCCGGGAGCGGCGGGCGTCGGAGCCGGGGGCGGCGAGGTAGACGTGCTTGACCCCGGCGATGGAGGGGTTCTCGGGGTGGACGGGGCGGTCGCCCGAGCCGTTGATCGCGTCCATGATCGCGAGTCCTGCGGCGAGCAGGTCGTCCTTGCGTTCCCGGTCGAAGGGCAGGTCCAGGGCGTCGAGTTCGACGAAGGCGTAGAAGTTGCCGCCGTAGGCGAGGTCGTAGGTGACCGTCCCGTAGCCGGGGACCTCGGCCTTCAGGTCGAGGCCGACGCAGAAGGAGGGGACGTTGGTGAGGGTGACGGCGGTGGCCGCCCCGTCCTCGACCCGGACGTCGACGCTCACCAGTCCGGCGGGGGTGTCGAGCCGGACGGTGGTGACCGGTTCGGTGACGGGCACCATCCCGGTCTCGACGAGGACGGTGGCGACCCCGATGGTGCCGTGCCCGCACATGGGCAGCAGGCCGGACACCTCGATGTAGAGGACGCCGAAGTCGGCGTCGGGGCGGGTGGGCGGCTGGAGGATGGCGCCGCTCATGGCGGAGTGCCCGCGCGGCTCGTACATGAGCAGGGTGCGGAGGTGCTCCATGTGCTCGATGAAGTGGAGCCGCTTCTCGGCCATGGTGGCGCCGGGGATCACCCCGACTCCCCCGGTGATCACACGGGTCGGCATGCCCTCGGTGTGCGAGTCGACCGCGTGGTAGATGTGGCGTGTGCGCATCGTGTCCCCCCTCGGACGGGTTGGGTGTGGCGTTAGTTGAGGCCCTCGGCGAGGGCCTTCCCGGTGGCGGCGCGGACGGCGGCCTCGGTGTCGCCGGTGAGCGGGAAGCGCGGCGGGCGGGTGGCTCCGCCGGGGCGGCCGGCCAGGTCCATGGAGAGCTTGATGGCCTGGACGAACTCGGTCTTGGAGTCCCAGCGGAGCAGGGAGTGCAGGGACTTGTAGAGCGGCAGGGCGGTGGCGAGATCGCCGGCGACGGCGGCCCGGTACAGGGTGGCGCAGGCCCGCGGGAGGGCGTTGGGGTAGCCGGCGATCCAGCCGACGGCGCCCGCGAGGGCCAGTTCGAGCAGGACGTCGTCGGCGCCGATGAGCAGGTCGAGGCCGGGGGCGAGTTCGGCTATCTCGTAGGCGCGGCGCACGTCCCCGCTGAACTCCTTGACGGCGACGATGGAGCCGTCGCCGTGGAGGCGGGCGAGCAGGGCGGGGGTCAGGTCCACCTTGGTGTCGTACGGGTTGTTGTACGCGACGACGGGCAGGCCCGCGCGGGCGACCTCGGCGTAGTGGGCGCGTACGGTCTGCTCGTCGGCGCGGTAGGCGTTGGGCGGCAGGAGGAGTACGGAGCCCGCCCCGGCCTCGGCTGCCTGGTCGGCCCAGCGGCGGGCCTCGGCGCTGCCGTAGGCGGCGACACCGGGCATGACGCGGGCCCCGTCGCCGGCGGCCTCGACGGCGGTGCGGACGACGCGGGCCCGCTCCTCGTCGGTGAGGGTCTGGTACTCGCCGAGGGAGCCGTTGGGGACCACGCCGTCGCAGCCGCCCTCGATCAGCCAGGCCACGTGTTCGGCGTACGCGTCGTAGTCGACGGTGAGGTCCTCGTTCAGGGGGAGCGTGGTGGCGACCATGATCCCGTGCCAGGGGCGGGTGCGGGTCCCGCTGTCGCCGCCGGGCAGGGGGGTGGGGATGGGCGCGGGGGTGGGCGCGTGCGTCATGAAGTGACTCCCTAGTGTGGTGTGTGACATTTTACTAGTGGGTGTGAGCCGGCCACAAGGGTCCGGAGGGATCCGATCAGCGGTCGGCGGGCGGAAGTTGGGCCAGGTGGCGCAGCGGGACCGGGCAGGACAGCGGCCGGCGGTCGGGGGCCGGCACCCCGCCCGCGAGGGCGGCCACGGCCGGGCCGCACATCCGGCCCTGGCACCAGCCCATGCCGGCCCGGGTGAGGAGTTTGACCGTACGGGCGTCCCGCGCTCCGAGGTCTTCGGCGGCCTCGCGGATCCGGCCGGCCGGCACCTCCTCACAGCGGCACACGACGGAGTCGTCCCGCAGCCAGCCGGTCCAGCCGGAGCCGGGGCGGTGGGCGGCGGCCATCGCGGCCGCGAAGGCGCGCAGCCGGGCGCGGCGGCGGGCGAGGGCTGCGGGGACCGGCCGCCCGGCGGCGGTGTGTGCGGCGATCTCCCCCTCGGTGACGGCGAGTTCGGCGCCGCCGATGCCGCCGGTCTCGCCGGCGGCCAGGATGCCGGGCACGGAGGTGCGCTGGCCGGCGTCGAGGTCCAGGGCGACCGTGCCGTCGGGGCCGCCGAGGGTGGCGCAGCCGAGGCCGGTGGCGAGTTCCAGCTGGGGCACGAGGCCGTGTCCCACGGCGAGCGCGTCGCAGGGGATGCGGCGGGCGGTGCCGGGCAGGGGGCGCCAGTCGCGGTCGAGCCGGGCGACGGTGACGGCTTCGACGCGGTCGGTGCCGTGCGCCTCGACGACGGCGGACCGCGCGAGGAGGCGGATGGCACCTCTGAGCAGGGCACTTCCGTGGAGGGCGGCCTCGGCGAGCTTGGCGGGGTTGCGCAGGAGGGTGGTCGCGCTACGGGAGTACGCGGTGTAGCTCGCGGCCTCCACGACGGCGGGGACCGTGGCGCCGGCGGCGGCCAGCGAGCCGGCCACGGCGAGCAGGAGCGGGCCGCTGCCGGCGACGACGATCCGGCGGCCGGGGAGGACCAGGCCGCCCTTGAGCATGGCCTGGGCCCCGCCGGCGCCGACCACGCCGGGCAGGGTCCAGCCGGGGAAGGGCAGTTGGCGCTCGTAGGCGCCGGTGGCGAGCAGGATGCGGGTGGCGCGGACGGTCGCGGCGTGTTCGTCGGGGCCGGCCACCGCGTGCAGGGTCCAGTGGTCGCCGTCGGGGACCACCGTCCAGACGTGGTGGAGCGGGAGGTACGTGATCCGGCCGGCCCGCTCGTGGGCGCGCAGGGCGGCTTCGCGGGTGGCGAAGGCGGCCCAGCCGTGGTGGAGGGCCTCGGGGCGGGCGGCGCCGAGGGCGGGCGCCGGGCGGCGGTAGAACTGGCCGCCGGGCTGGGATCCGGCGTCGAGGAGGGTGACGCGCAGGCCGAGGCCTGCGGCGCTGACGGCGGCGGCCAGGCCGGCGGGGCCGGCGCCGATGACGGCGAGGTCGACCGGGTCGCCTGCGGCGGGCGTGGGGTCGGAAGGGGTGGGGTCAGACTGCGAGGTCGGCATGGCCTGTGCCCTCCTGGGTGGTGACGGTGTCGCCGGGGCGGGCGGGGATCAGACAGGCGCGCTGGTTCGGGCTGCCGTTGACGGTGACGAGGCAGTCGTAGCAGCTGCCGATCCCGCAGAAGGCACCGCGCGGTGCGCCGGCTTCGCGGGTGGTCCGCCAGGCCAGGATCCCGGCGGACCAGAGGACGGCGGCGATGGACTGCCCCTCCTGTGCGGGGAGTTCGCGGCCGTCGAAGGCGATGGTGTACGCCGATTTCGGGGTGCCGCCGACCAGGGAGCGGGGGCTTCGCATCAGGGGGTCCTCCTCGGGGGGTGTCGGGGGTCGGGGGCCGGGGCCGGGGTGGGGTGTCGTCCGGGACGGGCTTCGATGTTCGGCGCCC
>NZ_JBHUSC010000003.1:107243-217128 GCF_042673805.1 Streptomyces sp. NPDC057010
GGGGGGGCGCGGCGTGCGCCCTATTTTTTCGTTTTTTCGCCCCGGCCGACACCCCACCCCGTCCCCGACCCCCGACCGGCACATCCAGTCCCGGCCGGCACATCCAGTCCCGGCCGGGCAAACTCCAGTACCGGCCGGCACACCCAGTCCCGGCCGGGCAAACTCCAGTACCGGCCGGCACATCCAGTCCCGGCCGGGCAAACTCCAGTACCGGCCGGCACATCCAGTCCCGGCCGGGCAAACTCCAGTACCGGCCGGGCAAAATCCAGCCGCGCCCGGCAAACTCCAGCCTCGCCGGCGTTTGAGGCGCGGGGTCTGGGGCGGAGCCCCGGATCCTTGAGCCGCACCTGGCCAGTTACGCCGGGCACACTCAGCCTCGCCGGCGTTTGAGGCGCGGGGGCCGGGGGGCGGAGCCCCCGGTTTCGGGAAGGGGCGGGGTGGGGGAAAGGCTCCGCGCAGCGGGAAGGCGGCCCCGGTCACGTGAAGCGGTCCGGGCGGAACGGGGCCAGGGGCACGGCGGGTTCGGCTTCGGTGAGGGCGGCTGCGATGAGCGTACCGGTGGCGGGGGCCAGGCCGATGCCGGCGCCCTCGTGGCCGCAGGCGTGGTAGAGGCCGGGGCGGCGGGGGTCCGGGCCGATGGCCGGGAGGTGGTCCGGGAGGTAGGGGCGGAAGCCGTGGTAGGTGCGCAGGACGCGGGCGTCCGCCAGGAACGGGAAGAGGGCTGCCGCCTGGGAGGCGAGGCGGCGCAGGGCTTCGGTGGAGAGGGAGCGGTCGAAGCCGACGCGTTCGCGGGTGGCGCCGATCAGGACCGGGCCCGAGGGAGTGCCCTCGACGACCGCCGAGGACTGCAGTGCCGCCGAGCCGCTGGCGACGTCCGCGATGTAG
The DNA here is from genome assembly GCF_042673805.1 of Streptomyces sp. NPDC057010. Taxonomy (NCBI): domain Bacteria; kingdom Bacillati; phylum Actinomycetota; class Actinomycetes; order Kitasatosporales; family Streptomycetaceae; genus Streptomyces; species Streptomyces sp. NPDC057010. The sequence goes on from NZ_JBHUSC010000003.1 coordinate 108,129, forward strand.
TCGGCGGCGTAGACCTTGTGGCGGACGACGCGCGGCAGCGGTTCCGTGACCAGGACGAAGCCCCGGCGTGGCAGGACCGGGAGGTCGACCCCGGCGAGGGAGGCGATGTGGCCGCCCCAGGTGCCCGCCGCGTTGACCACCGAGGGAGCGATGAGTTCGCGCCGGGGGGTGCGGACGCCCCGCACGGCACCCGCCTCGTCCAGGAGCACCTCCGTGACCTCCTCGCCGAGGTGCACCTCGGCGCCCGAGGCGGCCAGCAGCCGGGCCGCCGCCTGGGCGGGCTGGACCTGGGCGTCCTGGGGGTAGTGGAAGCCGCCGGCCAGGCCCGGGGCCAGGTGCGGCTCCAGCGCGCGGAGGTCGTCGGCCCCCGCCTCGGCCGCTTCGACACCGGCCTTGCGCTGGCCTTCCGCGAAGTTCCGCAGCGCGTCGAGCGAAGCCTCGTCCGGGGCGACGACGAGGCCGCCCTTGGGCTCGTACTCGATCTCCTGCGGGAGGAGGGCGGCGAGTTCGTGCCAGAGCCCGGCCGAGAGGAGGGCCAGGTCGAGTTCCGGGCCCGCGTCCTTGTCGGAGACGAGCAGGTTGCCTTCGCCGGCGCCGGTGGTGCCGCCCGCGACCGGGCCCCGGTCGACCACGGCCACGGAGAGTCCGGCGCGGGCCGCGTAATAGGCGCAGGCCGCTCCGACGACGCCGGCGCCGATGATCACGACGTCGGGAGACTGTGTCTTGAGCACGGCAGTAATATGTCACATTCTTTAGGGCCTGCCCAGACCGGTCCCGCAACCGGGACCGGTCCGGTGGGGATCAGCTGCGGAGCGGGCCCTCACAGCTGTAACTCGACGTCGCGGCGACCTTGTTGGACCAGATCTCCGGCGCGCCGAAGGAGCAGTTCATGTCGGCCAGGTTGTTCGAGGCCGCGCCGGCCCGGTCGAGGAGGAAGTAGTCGACCGTCTCGGACATGTCCTTGAAGTTCTGGTCCTCGCTGCGCCAGTTCTTCAGGTTCGCGGTGATCCGCCCCGTACAGGTGAAGCGCCGCTTGCCCGCGTCACCGTTCTCGACGCAGTCCGGCGTGTTGTACGTGGCGGTGGCGAAGGCCGACTTCACCGAGGCGAGCGCCGAGTCGCGCAGCCGCTCGTTGGGGGTGAAGGAGGTGTTCGGGACGAAGAGCTGGTCCACCTTGGCGATCTGCGCGTCCAGGAAGCGGTCGTAGTCCCGCTGGAGGTAGGTGTCCGCGCCCATCCGGTGGCGCCAGGCGTCGTAGGCGGCCACGTCGTTGTTGCGCAGGTGCGTGTACATCTCGCGCAGCAGGGAGGGCTTCTCGGTCCAGAGGAACTCGAAGAAGGTGCCCGCGTAGTTGTAGAAGCGGAAGCCGTCGCCGTCGTACGTGGCGTTCAGCAGCTGCTCGACCGACATCCGCGGGCCGCCGCCGGCGGTGTCGCTGATGACGCCCTTGACCAGGGACTTGCGGACGGCTATGCCGTTGTCGCGGGTGGCGCCGTCGAAGAACTCGGCGGTGCCCTCGTCCATGGCGGTCGTACGGTCGCCCTCGTACCAGGGGCCTTCGCCGAAGAAGCCGGGGACGGCGTAGCGGCCGTTGAGGTAGTGCGTGTACTCGTGGCGGAAGAGCTCCTCCAGCGTGAGGGAGGAGTCCTGGGGCACGCGCCGCTGGTAGGTGTAGAAGGTGGCGCCGTTCTCGATGTACATGCCGCCGTTGTTGGTGCCGTAGCCGTACAGCATCGTCTGGTAGGTGACGTAGTCGGCGCGGGAGGCGTACAGCACGATGTTCAGGGTGCTGTTGGGGTCGCCGGCGAGCGGCTGGTCGGTGCCGAGGACACGGTGGTACTGCGCCTTGACCTGCTTGCTCGCGTAGTAGAGCTGGTCGACGGTGGCCCGGTCGAGGGCCGTGCGGACCTTGATGCCGCCGTTGTCGTAGGTGTAGGTGTTCGGGAAGAGCATCTTCTCGATGTCCTCCTTGCACACGCCGTACGGCTTGCAGGCCTCGTAGGTGTTGAGCCAGGACACGATCTTGGCCCACTGCTCGCTGCCGTTGCCCCAGTCCGCCTTGACGGACCCGAGGAGGGAGCCGAGGTCGGGGACGATCTGGTCGCGCAGACCGTCGATCTGGCCGAAGCGCCCGTACTCGCCGAGTGCGTCGCGGGTCACCCAGGCGTTGGCGGTGCCCTTGAGGTGGGTGTAGCCGGCGAAGGCCTTGAACGCGGCGCGGTAGGAGGGGTCGGCCTTCACCGCGGCGTGGAAGGCGGAGTCCTGGTTGCCGGGGTAGACACCGAGGTAGTTGACGGTGAGCGCGGCGAGGGCCGCACCGCCCCAGGTCTGGTCCTTGTGGGTCTCGGGGTGCGACGCGTCCATGGTCGCCAGGACCTTCTTGACGAGGCCGAGCTGGTGCTGGCGCAGGCCCGGGCCGGCGGCGTAGAGGGCCTCGCGCAGGGTGCGGGCGTTGGAGGCGGTGACGTCGAAGCTGTGGGGGGCGTTGCCGAAGGCCTCGATGGCGCGGCGCATCGCGTCGACGGTCGCGGCGTCGGTGAGGTCGATCTCGTCGCGCGAGAAGTCGTGGTACACGGCGGCGTGCAGGTAGGTGAACATCTCCTCCAGGTGCGAGGAGTTGCGGCCGTCATGGGCGGCGGCCAGGCCGGATATCCGGCGGGACACCGCCTGGACGTGGGCGTCGGACATGACGGGGGCCAGGCGGGCGTCCCAGGTCCAGATGAGGCCGCGCAGGCAGCCGTCGGCCAGGACGGCCTGGTCGGCGAGGAAGTCGGCGAACTGCTCCGGGGACAGGCCGGTGATGCCGTCGAGCGTGCAGGGGACGGCGACGGCGAGGCTCCGCGCGGTGGGGGCGGCCTGGGCCGCGGAGCGGCTCTTCTCGGTGCTCGCGGCGGGCGGGGCGGCGGGCGTCACGGCGCCGGGGACCTGTCCGGTGACGGCCGCGCCGCCGGGGGCCAGGGCGGAGGCCGGCTTCGGCTCCTGGGGGTGGGCGAGACGGTCGACCTCGTCGAAGGGATTCGCGGCGGGCGCGCCGGAGAAGGCGCCGGGCGCCGTCGCGCCGGGTGCGACGGCGGCGGTGGTCCCCGGTTCCGCGGCCTGCGTGGCGGCCTGGCCGGCGGTGGCGAGGAGCGTCACGGCGACGGCGGAGGCGAGGAGGGACGAACGCACAGCTCTGTGCTTGAGCACCGAGGACTCCTGTTTGGAGAGGGTGGGGTGGGGGGTGGTGCGCGAACGGCCCCGGGACGGGTGAACCGCCCCGGGTCACACGGCGTTTGACGGGGATTAACGTGCCGCGGTGTGAGCTGTAACATAGTAATGTGAAATTGCACTGGCAAGACCTGTGCACCCATCAGTTCGTCATCCCGGCCGCCCGACTGCTGCGCCGGCCCTTCAACGCACGTGCCGGACCGGGCGCTTGAGCCGTGAGACGAGCTCCTCGACGAAGGCGTCGAGGTGGGGCGGGCGGGGGCCCGGGCGGGTGGCGCAGTACCAGGTGCGGGTCAGCGGGCGCGCGCCGATGCGGACCAGGGCGAGGCCGTGCGAGCTGACGTACGGGGCGGCCACCCAGTTGGGCAGCACCGTCACGCCCTGGCCGCCCGCCACCATCTCGACCACCAGGTCCGTCACCACCGGCATGGTCGTGATCCGGGCGGGGCGGGCGCCGGTGGGGAGGGGCAGCGGCATCGACGGGATGCGCTTTTGGTCGTAGAAGTCGTACAGGACCAGGTCGGCGCCATCGAAGTCACGGGCGGTGAGGTGCTCGCGGGAGGCCCACGGGTGCCCTTCGGGCACCACGGCCACCATCTCGTCGTCGAACAGCGTGGTCAGGGACACCCGGTCCATCTGCAGGTCCGGCTTGGTGATCAGCGCGACGTCGATCCGGTCGGCGAGGAGCGCCGGGATCGGTGCGTCGTCCGGGACCGTCTCGATCCGCACCTCGATGTCGGGTTCGCGCGCCCGGAAGGCGCGCAGCACGGGCGGCAGCCAGGGGAAGGTGGTGCTGCACTGCGCGGCGAAGCGGACCCGCCGGTCGCGGCCGTCGCGGATGTCCCGCAGGTCGCGGGAGGCCGACTCCAGTTCGCCGAGGATCTGGCGGGCGGCGACCAGCAGTCGGCGGCCTGCGGCGTTCGGGATCAACCGGCGGCCCTTGCGGTCGAAGAGGCGCATGCCGAGCCGGGCCTCCAGGCGGGTCAGCCGCTGGCTGAGGGCGGGCTGGCTGACGTAGAGCCGCTCGGCGGCGGCGGTCAGGGAGCCTGCCTCGGCGGTCGCCTCCAGGAGCTCCAGGTCACGCAGATCCACATCCATAACCGGGGATTATCACATGCTCCAAACTACGTCGTGGTCTTATGAGTTGGCGGCTCGTACGTTTTCGGTGTCAGCAGGACGAACCGTCCGGCCCAGCCACGAAAGGCACACGCACCATGACCGACACCGGCACCACCACCGCGCTCGTCACCGGCTCCTCCAGCGGCATCGGCCTCGACATCGCCCGCGCCTTCCTGGCGAGCGGCGCGAACGTCGTCCTGGGCGGCCGGGACGCCGACCGCCTGGCCAAGGCCGCGGCCGGCCTGGGCCACCCGGAGCGGACCGCCTGGGTGGCGGGCACCATCGCCGATCCGCGGACCGGCGAGGCCCTCGTCCGTACCGCGCTCGACCGCTTCGGTCGCATCGACGTCCTGGTCAACAACGCGGGCACGTTCGCCTCCAGGCCGTTCACCGAGGTCACCGCGGAGGAGCTCGACGGCTACCTGACGGGCAACCTGAAGGGCACCTACCTCACCACCCAGGCCTTCGTACGGGCGCTGCGCGCGCAGGGCGGCGGCGGCAGCATCGTCAACATCGGCACGGTCCTGGTGGACCACGCGATCGCGGGCTTCCCGGCCTCCGCGCCCGTGGTCAGCAAGGCGGGGGTGCACGCGCTGACGAGGAGCCTGGCCGCCGAGCTCGCGGCGGAGGGCATCCGCGTGAACCTCGTCGCGCCCGGAGTCGTGCGCACGCCGCTGCACGCGGACTCCGACGTGGACGCCTTCGGCGGGCTCCACCTGCTGAACCGGGTCGGCGAGGTCTCGGAGATCTCCGAGGCGGTGCTGTACCTGGCGGGCGCCGGGTTCGTCACCGGGCACGCCCTGCGGGTGGACGGCGGCCACGTGATCGGTCGCTCCTGACCGCCCGGCCCCCTCCGAAGATCCCCGACCACCCCGTTCCGGAAGGACATCCGCATGCCGTACGTCAACGTCAGGATCACCCGTGAAGGCGCCACCGCCGCGCAGAAGGCCGAGATCATCGCGGGGGTCACCGACCTCCTGGTGAAGGTCCTCGACAAGGACCCGGCGACCACCTTCGTCCTCATCGACGAGGTCGCCCTGGAGAACTGGGGCGTGGGCGGCGTCCCCACGCCGGAGTACCGCCGCCGCACGCGCGGCTAGCCACCCGGGGAGCCGGCAGCTCCGGGGCGGCCGGCCTGCGGCCCGGCGACGCGAAGGGCGAGCACGGCCCCGCCGGTCCGACCGGCGGGGCCGTCCCGGGGAGCGGGCTACGGGAGGGCCGCCACCCCGTCCAGTTCGATCAGGGCGCGGTCGTCCCAGAGGCGGACGACGCCGATGACGGCCATCGCCGGGTAGTCGCGGCCCGCCAAGCGGCGCCAGATGCGGCCCAGTTCGGCGGCGTGTGCCCGGTAGTCCGCCACATCCACCGCGTACACCGTCACCCGCGCCAGATCCGCCGGCGTCCCGCCCGACGCCGCCAGGGCCGTCAGGAGGTTGGTCAGGGCCACTTCGAACTGTTCCGGCAGGGTGGCCCCGACGACCTTGCCCGCGCCGTCCAGCGCGGTCTGGCCCGCCAGGAACACCAGCCGGGTGCCCGTCGCCGCCACCGCGTGGGAGAAGCCCGTGGGCGGGGAGAGTTCCGCCGGGTTGATGCGGTCCAGCCGGCCCGATCCGTCCGGGCTCATCGGGTCGCCGCCTTCGCCCGCAGGGACCCGTACAGCTCCTTCGCGATGATGCCGCGCTGCACCTCGCTCGCCCCCTCGTAGATCCTGGGCGCCCGCACCTCCCGGTAGAGGTGCTCCAGCAGGTGGCCCCGCCTCAGGGCCACGGCGCCGTGCAGCTGGACCGCGTGGTCCACCACGTACTGGGCCGTCTCCGTGGCCAGCAGTTTCGCCATGGCCGCCCGGCGCGGGACCTCCGGGGAGGCGGGGTCGCGGTCGTAGGCGCCGGCCGCCGCGTAGACCAGCAGGCGGGCCGCCTCCGTGCGGGTGGCCATCTCCGCGACCCGGTGCGCCACCGCCTGGAGGTCGCTCAGGGTCCCGCCGAAGGCGGCCCGGCCGGCGGTGTGGGCGAGCGTGGCGTCGAGCGCGGCCCGGGCCATGCCCACCGCGAACGCGCCGACGCTCGGCCGGAAGAGGTTGAGCGTCCGCATCGCCACGCGGAAGCCCTGGCCCGGCTCGCCGAGGAGGTCCTCGCGGGTGACCGGGACCCCGTCGAAGGTGAGGGAGCCGATGGGGTGCGGGGACAGCATGTCGAGCGGTTCGCCGCCGAGTCCGGGGCGGTCCGCCGGGACCAGGAAGGCGGATACCCCCTTCGCGCCCGGGCCTTCACCCGTTCGGGCGAACACGGTGTAGAAATCCGCCTCCGGGGCGTTGGAGATCCAGCACTTCTCCCCGCTGAGCCGCCACCCGCCGCGCCCCCCGGATTCCGGTACGGCCGCCAGTGCCAGCGCCCCCGCGTCCGAGCCCGCCCCGGGCTCGCTCAGCGCGAAGCCCGCCACCGCCCGCCCGGCGCGCACCGCCGGCAGCCAGCGCTCCCGCTGCGCGGCGCTGCCCGCCCGCAGGACGGGGTGGGCGCCGAGCCCCTGGAGGGCGAGGGCCGTCTCGGCCTCCGTACAGCCGTAGGCGAGGGATTCGCGCAGCAGGCACAGGTCCAGCGCGCCCGACGCGAACACCCGCTCCAGCAGGCCGAGCTCGCCCAGCTCCGCCAGCAGGGGCCGGTTGACGCGCCCCGGCTCCCCCTTCTCGGCCAGCGGCCTCAGCCGCCCGGCCGCCAGTGCGCGCAACTGCCCGCACCAGTCCTCCTGGTCCACCCCGAGCGCGAATCCGGTCATCCGAATGTCCCCGCATCTATCGCGTCCTGTTGACTGCCGTCACCATCACGATACGCTCGTGGGGCAACAGGCACGGCACGGCCGGCTCCACCCCACACCCCGGACCGTTGCAAGGGGGCGAACCCGCCTTGGAACTCAAGCCATCCGCTCACGCCGACACCTTCGCCCGCGACCACCTGCCGCCCGCCGACAGCTGGCCGGAACTCCTCTTCGAGCTGCCCGAACTGGCCTATCCGGACCGCCTGAACTGCGGGGCCGAGCTCCTGGACGCCACCATCGACCGGTTCGGGCCCGACCGCCCGGCCTTCCGCAACGGCGCCGGCGAGACGTGGACGTACGGCGGGCTGCGCAGGCGCGTGGACCGCCTGGCCCACGTGCTCACTGTCGATCTCGGCGTGGTCCCCGGCAACCGGGTGCTCCTGCGCGGACCGACCGGCCCCTGGCTCGCCGCCTGCTGGCTCGCGGTGATGAAGGCGGGAGCGGTGGCGGTGACCGTCCTGCCCCAGCAGCGGGCGCAGGAGCTGGCCACGGTCTGCGCGATGGCCCGGGTGAGCCATGCCGTCTGCCACACCGGGGTGCTGGACGACCTGGTCAAGGCCGAGGTGCCGGGGCTGCGCATCACCCCGTACGGGGGCGAGGACCCGGACGATCTGCTGCGGCTGGCCGAGCGGCACGACGGGGTGCCGTTCCCGGCGGTGGAGACCTCCGCGGACGACGTCGCCCTGATCGCCTTCACCTCCGGCACCACCGGGCGCCCCAAGGGCTGCATGCACTTCCACCGCGACCTCCTCTCGGTGGCCGACACCTTCTCCCGTACGGTCCTGCGGCCCCGCCCGGACGACGTCTTCGCCGGCAGCCCGCCGCTCGGGTTCACCTTCGGCCTGGGCGGGCTGGTCGTGTTCCCGCTGCGGGCGGGCGCGTCCGCGCTGCTGCTGGAGGAGGCCGCCCCGCGGCACCTGCTGCCGGCCCTCGCCCGGCACCGGGTGACGGTGCTGTTCACGGCGCCGACCGCCTACCGGGCGATGCTGGACGCGCTGGGCCCGTACGAGGTGGGCGTGTACGACCTCTCCGCGCTGCGCCGCTGCGTCTCGGCCGGGGAGAACCTGCCCGCCGCGACCTGGCGGGCCTGGTACGAGCGCACCGGCCTGCGGATCATCAACGGCATCGGCGCCACGGAGCTGCTGCACATCTTCATCTCCGCCGCCGACGAGGACATCCGGCCCGGTACGACCGGACGGGTGGTCCCGGGCTGGCAGGCCCGGGTCGTGGACGGCTCCGGCCGGCCGGTCGCCGACAACGAGCCGGGGCTGCTGGCGGTGCGCGGCCCGGTGGGCTGCCGCTACCTGGCCGATCCGCGGCAGGGCGAGTACGTGCGGGACGGCTGGAACCTGACCGGCGACACCTACGTGCGCGATCCGGAGGGCTACTTCCGCTACGTCGCCCGCGCCGACGACATGATCATCTCGGCGGGCTACAACATCGCGGGCCCGGAGGTGGAGGAGGCCCTGATGCGCCACCCGGACGTGGTGGAGGCCGCGGTGGTGGGCCGCCCGGACGAGCGACGCGGGCAGATCGTGGTCGCGTACACCGTCACACGTGAGGGTGTGGTGCTCACGGACGAGGAGCTGCGCACCTTCATGCGCGGCGAGCTGGCCCCGCACAAGTGCCCGCGCTCCTTCGTCTTCGTGCCCGCGCTCCCCCGGACCGCGACGGGCAAGCTGCAACGCTTCCGGCTGCGCGATCTAGAGTGAACCCGTGGTCGAGCAGCACACCCCGCGATCCCTGATCGTCACGTTCTACGGAGCCTACGGGCGGGCCTTCGAGGGCCCGGTCCCGGTCTCCGCGCTGATCCGCCTGCTGGGCGCGGCCGGCGTGGACGCCCCGTCGGTCCGCTCGTCGGTGTCCCGGCTGAAGCGGCGCGGCTTCCTGCTGCCCGCGCGCGCGGCGGACGGCTCGGCGGCGTACGAGGTCTCCGAGGAGGCGCGGCAGCTGCTGGACGACGGCGACCGGCGGATCTACGGCGGCCCGCCGCCCTCCGACGCGTGGCTGGTGGCGGTGTTCTCCGTCCCGGAGCAGGAGCGGCACAAGCGGCACCTGCTGCGCTCCCGGCTGGCCCGGCTCGGCTTCGGGGCCGTGGCGCCGGGCGTGTGGATCGCCCCGGCCGGGCTGGCGCAGGAGACGGAGCACACGCTGGAGCGACTGCACCTGACCCCGTACGTGGAGTTGTTCCGGGGTGCCCACCTCGGCTTCGCGCCGACCGCGGAGGCCGTGGCCCGCTGGTGGGACCTGACCGCCCTGGCCAAGCAGCACGAGGAGTTCCTCGATCTGCACGAACCGGCCCTGCGCGCCCTCCAGTCGGGCCCGGAGCCGAGCCCGGAGCAGGCGTACCGCGGCTATCTGCTCGCCCTGGACAGCTGGCGCCGCCTCCCCTACGCCGACCCGGGCCTGCCGCACGAGCTGCTCCCGGCGGACTGGCCGGGCGACCGCGCGGCCGCCGTCTTCGCCGAGCTCCACGCCCGGCTGCGGGATCTCGGCGGGCGGTTCGCGCAGCCCTGACCCGGAAAAGCGGTCGCATGCGGATCCGGTGGCGCGCCAGGATGGGCCATGACTTGGACCTTCACCTCTGACCTCGCCGCCTATCTGGCCGCGGCCGCTCCGGCCGTGCGCGCGCAGCCCGTCCCCAACACCCTCCTGCTGACCGTCGCCGACAGGCTGGAGCGGCAGGGGATCCACGCCTACGGAGAGGACGACCCCCTCTTCGGCTGGTGGACCGGGGCGGACGGCTCCGTGTCCGCAGGCCTGCTCTGCACCCCGCCGTTCCCGCTGCAGCTCGGCGCGCTGCCCGAGGAGGCGGTCCGGGCGCTCGGGGACGCGCTCGCCACCGAGCCGCTGCTCGCGGGCCTCGACGGGATCAACGCCCGCCGCCCGGACGCGGAGGCGCTGGCGCGGGCCTGGGGCCGCCCCACGCGGGTCACCGAGGAGAACCGGCTGTACCGGCTGGCCGGGCTGGTCGCCCCGGATCCCGCCCCGCCGGGGCGGGCGCGGCCCGCCACCGAGGCCGATCTACCGCTGCTGCTGGAGTGGATCGAGGCCTTCCACGTGGAGGTCCGGATCCCGGGCGGCGCCTCCGAGACGGCCCTGCGCGACCGGCTCTCGTACGGCGGCATCCTGCTCTGGGAGCACGGGGGCGCCCCCGTCTCGCTGGCCTCCTTCACCCGCCCGATCGGTTCGGCCGCCCGCGTCGGCCCGGTCTACACCCCGCCCGCGCTCCGCGGCCGCGGCTACGCCGCCGGCGTGACCCACGCGGCGAGCGAAGCGGCGTACGCGGCCGGCGCCTCGGAGGTCCTCCTCTTCACGGACCTGGCCAACCCCACCAGCAACGGCATCTACCTGCGCCTGGGCTACACCCCGGTCGAGGACCGCGCCGAGATCGCCGTCCTGTGAGCGCGGAGGACGAGCCCGACGAGCCCCTCGAACCGGCCTGGATGCTCGTGGCGAACGTGGTCGAGTGGCGCCGCTGCGGGGAGGGCGGTCAGGGGCAGCGCCCGGGCACGAAGACGTTCAAGGGCGGCGCCAAGGTGTACGTCCACGATGTGGTCGACGGGGACTACTGCATGGTCGTCGGCCGGCCCCGCAACGCGCGGCGCCATGTCAGCGCGTACGTCCACGCCCGCCATCTGCACACGTTCCGCACGAAGTTCGTCCGCAGCCCGGCGGTGCTGCGCGCTGCCGAATGGTCCAGGTTCTGCGGCGAGAGCGCCGAGGCGGACGCGGCGCAGTCGGCGCTCTTCATGGAGCGGCACGCGCGGGACCTGCGCAGCGCGCGCTGGCTCGACTGGCACCATCCCGAGCCGTGCCTGTGCCACGAGTGCCTCAACCCCGACCGGTAGGCGGCTTGCGGCTGCCCGCGCGGTACGGGGCGGGCCAGGGCGCGGCGGGGCCCTCGTAGGACTGGTCGGCGGCCGCGTGCAGGGTCCAGTGCGGGTCGTAGAGGTGCGGGCGGCCGACGGCGCAGAGGTCCGCTCGGCCGGCCAGGAGCAGGGAGTTGACGTCGTCCCAGGAGGAGAGGGCGCCGACGGCGATGACGGGGACGCCGAGCGCGTTGCGGATCCGGTCGGCGTAGGGCGTCTGGTACGAGCGCCCGTACTCCGGGGCCTCGTCCGCGACGACCTGGCCGGTCGAGACGTCGATGGCGTCCGCGCCGTGGGCGGCGAACGCGGCCGCGATCTCCACCGCCTCCTCGGGCGAGGTGCCGCCCGGCGCCCAGTCGGTGGCCGAGAGCCGGACCGTCATCGGGCGGTCCGCGGGCCAGACGGCGCGCACCGCGTCGAAGACCTCCAGCGGGAAGCGCAGCCGGTTCTCCAGGGGGCCGCCGTAGGCGTCGGTGCGCCGGTTCGTCAGCGGGGAGAGGAACCCGGAGAGCAGGTAGCCGTGGGCGCAGTGCAGTTCCAGCAGGTCGAACCCGCAGTCGGCGGCGCGGACGGCGGCCGCCGCGAACTCGGAGCGGAGCGCCGGCAGGTCGGCCTCGGCGAGGGCGCGCGGGACCGCCGAGACGCCGGGCCGGTAGGGCAGCGCGGAGGCGGCCACCAGCGGCCAGTTGCCGTGCGGCAGGGGTTCGTCCATCCCCTCCCACATCACGCGGGTGGAGCCCTTGCGCCCCGAGTGCCCGAGCTGGACGCCGAGCGCGGTGCCGGGCGCGGAGGTGTGGACGAAGTCGGTGATCCGCCGCCAGGCCGCCGCCTGCTCCTGGGTGTAGAGCCCGGTGCAGCGGGGGGTGATCCGGCCCTCGGCGCTGACGCAGACCATCTCCGTCATCACCAGCGCCGCCCCGCCGAGCGCGCGGGCGCCCAGGTGCACGAGGTGGAAGTCCCCGGGGACGCCCTCCTCGGCCGCGTACATGTCCATCGGTGAGACGACGACCCGGTTGCGCAGGGTCAGCCCCCGCAGGGTGAAGGGGGTGAACATGGGCGGGGTACGCGTCCCGGGCGGCGAGCCGGGCGGGTCCTCCTCCGGGCAGCCGAAGTCCCGTTCCACCGCGCGCGTGAACCGCTCGTCGCGCAGCCGCAGGTTGTCGTGCGTGACCCGGCGGCTGCGCGTGAGCAGGTTGAAGGCGAACTGCCGGGCGGGCTGTGCCACGTATCCGGCGATCTCCTCGAACCAGTGCATGCTGGCGGCGGCCGCCCGCTGGGTGCTGGCGACGGCGGGGCGCCGTGCCGCCTCGTACGCCGCGAGGGCCGCCGGTACGTCCGCCTCCGCGGCCACCGCTCCGGCGAGTGCGAGGGCGTCCTCCACGGCGAGTTTGGTGCCGGACCCGATGGAGAAGTGGGCGGTGTGCGCGGCGTCGCCGAGCAGGACCACGTTGCCGTGGGACCAGCGGGCGTTGACGACGGTGCGGAAGTCCGTCCACGCGGAGCGGTTCCCGCGCAGCGGCCGGCCCCGCAGGGCCTCGCCGAAGATCTTGGCACAGCGGGCCGCCGACTCGGTCTCGTCGCACAGGTCGAAGCCCGCCGCCCGCCACACCTCCTCCCGCATCTCCACGATCACCGTGGAGGAGTCGGCCGAGTAGGGGTAGGCGTGCAGCTGCATCACCCCGTGCTCGGTTTCCGCGATCTCGAAGCGGAAGGACTCGAAGGCGAAGTCGGCGGCGAGCCAGATGTAGCGGCAGCGCCCGCTCGTGACGGTCGGCCGGAAGTGGGCGGCCCCGGCCTCCCGGGTGGCGCTGTGCACCCCGTCCGCCGCGACCACCAGGTCGTACGAGGCGCGCAGGGTTTCGGCGGCCACCGGCCCGGTGCGGAAGTGGAGCCGGACGCCCAGGCCGGCGCAGCGTTCGTGGAGGATCTCCAGCAGGCGGCGCCGTCCGAGTGCGGCGAATCCGTGGCCGCCGGAGGTCAGCATCCGGCCGCGGTGGACGATGTCCACGTCGTCCCAGCGCACGAACTCCGCGCTCAAGGCGGCGTAGACGACGGTGTCGGCCTGTTCGATGCCGCCGAGGGTCTCGTCGGAGAGGACCACGCCGAAGCCGAAGGTCTCGTCCGGTGCGCCGCGTTCCCGGACCTCGACGGCGTGGCCCTGGCGGGCCAGCAGCGCGGCGGCGTACAGCCCGCCCGGTCCCCCGCCGACGACCGCGACCCGCAGGGCGTGCGCGGACATCCGGTCACCTGCCCTTCCACTGGGGCGGCCGCTTCCCGGTGAAGGCCGCGTGGAACTCCGCGTAGTCCTGGCCGTTCATCAGCAGGGCCTGGGTGGCCGCGTCCAGTTCGACGGACGCGGCCAGCGGCATGTCGAGCTGTGCGGTGAGCAGCGCCTTGGTCTGGGCGTAGGCGAGGGCGGGGCCGGAGGCCAGGTGCGCGGCGAGTTCGGCGGCCCGTACGTGGGCCTTGCCCTCCTCGGTGAGCTCGCTGAGCAGGCCGATCCGCTCGGCCTCGGGTGCGCGTACGGGCTCGCCGAGCATCAGCAGGCGGGTGGCGTGGCCGAGGCCGACGACGCGGGGCAGCAGGTAGGCGGCTCCCATGTCGCCGCCGGAGAGGCCGACGCGGGTGAAGAGGAAGGCGAAGCGGGCGCTGGGGTCGGCGATGCGGAAGTCGGCGGCGAGCGCGAGGACGGCTCCGGCCCCGGCTGCCACCCCGTGCACGGCGGCGATCACCGGGAAGGGGCATTCGCGGATGGCGCGGACGACCTGGCCGGTCATCCGGTTGAAGTCGAGAAGTTGGGCGGTGTCCATGGCGAGGGTGGCGCCGATGATCTCGTCCACGTCGCCGCCGGAGCAGAAGCCGCGCCCCTCGCCGCCGAGCACGAGGGCGCGTACGGAGCGCTCGCGGGACAGCTCGGCCAGCAGATCGCGCAGGTCGGCGTAGGCACCGAAGGTGAGCGCGTTCAGCTTGTCGGGGCGGTCGAAGGTGACGGTGGCCACGCCGTCCTGCCGGGTCACCCGGAGGTGGTGCCACCGTTCGGTCGCTGTTGTGGAACCGGTGAAGGGGCTCACACGCACGACGGTATCACTGGAACGTGACCGCCGTCACAGAAGCGCGACATCCGGGTGGGGGCGGCCGCCACACGCACCGAAGGTCCTGAGCCCCGGGCGACCGTGGTCCTCCGCGGTTGCGCCGGGGTGCTCTACGGGGGCGGATTTCGGCTTCGTATGGTTGAAACCAGGAGCTCTCCCGCTTCCTCCCCCTGCCCCGCCTCCCGGAAGGGACGCCACCGCTCATGCCCGACGCCTCCGCCTGGCGGATCGTCCTGCCCCACACGACGGCCGCCGTACCCCTCGCCCGCGCCCTGGTCCGTACCGCGCTGGCCGACACCGACGCGCCCACCGACAGTGACACGGCGGAGCTGCTGACCGCCGAGCTGGTCGCCAACGCCGTGGAGCACACCGGCTCCGGGATGCCGATCGAGCTGGTCGTGGAGCTGCCGGCGAGCGGCTTCCGGGTGGAGGTGCACGACGGCGACCCGCAACCGCCCGGCGATCTCACCGCCCGCGCGGACGGGGCCCATCCGGATCCCTGGCAGGAGCACGGCCGCGGCCTGCTGCTGCTCCGCGCCCTGAGCTCCGCCTGCGGGCACCGCCCGACCGCGCGCGGCAAGGCGGTGTGGTTCACCCTGCCGGCGCGGCCCGCCGCGGTCTGACCGGCGGCGCGAGAGGCGGTATGACTATGCGCCGGGCTTCGCGAGCGTGGCGACGAGCACGGCCTTGATGGTGTGCAGCCGGTTCTCCGCCTCGTCGAAGACGATCGAGTGCGCCGACTCGAACACCTCGTCCGTCACCTCCAGCGACTCCAGCCCGTGCTGCTCGTGGATCTCCCGGGCCACCTTGGTGCCGAGGTCGTGGAAGGCCGGCAGGCAGTGCATGAACTTCACGTCCGGGTTGCCGGTGGCACGCAGTACGTCCATGGTCACGGCGTACGGGGACAGGGCCGCGATCCGCTCGTCCCAGACCTCCTTGGGCTCGCCCATGGACACCCAGATGTCGGTGATGACGAAGTCGGCCTGGGCCACGCCCTCGTCGATCTGCTCGGTGAGGGTGATCCGGGCCCCGCTGCGCGCGGCGAGCTCGCGCGCCGCCGCGACCACGGACTCGGCCGGCCAGTAGGCCCGCGGCGCGACGATCCGTACGTCCATGCCCAGCAGCGCGCCGGTCACGAGGTAGGAGTTACCCATGTTGAAGCGGGCGTCGCCGAGGTAGGCGAAGGAGATCCGCTCCAGCGGCTTGGCGCAGTGCTCGGTCATGGTGAGGACGTCCGCGAGCATCTGGGTGGGGTGCCAGTCGTCGGTGAGGCCGTTAAAGACGGGCACGCCGGCGAAGGCCGCGAGCTCCTCGACGGTGTCCTGGCTGTCACCCCGGTACTCGATCGCGTCGAACATCCGGCCGAGCACCCGGGCGGTGTCCTTGACCGACTCCTTGTGGCCCATCTGGGAGCCGGAGGGGTCGAGGTAGGTGGTGCGGGCCCCCTGGTCCGCGGCGGCGACCTCGAAGGCGCAGCGGGTGCGCGTCGAGGTCTTCTCGAAGATCAGCGCGATGTTCCGGCCCTGGAGCAGGGGCTGCTCGGTGCCGGCCTTCTTGAACGCCTTGAGCTCGGCGGCGAGCTCGATCAGGCCGCGGAACTCGTCGGCGGTGAAGTCGAGCTCCTTGAGGAAATTGCGGCCTGCGAGGTCGAGGGCCATGGGATCGCTCCAGCGTCACGGTGACAGGGGATGATGGAAGTCTATACGATCCATTGCATTGATATACGGAAAAGTGATCACGGCCTCATGCGACCGCCACCGCCCCCGCCGCGCCCGTTCCCCTCACCCGGCCGGCGGCCTAGGCCACCGCGTCGCGCTCGACCGGGCAGCTCATGCAGCGCGGCCCGCCGCGGCCGCGTCCCAGCTCGCTGCCCGGGATCTCGATGACCTCGATGCCCTCCTTCCGCAGGTGCGTGTTGGTGGTCACGTTCCGCTCGTAGGCGACCACCACCCCCGGCTCGACGGCCAGCACGTTGCAGCCGTCGTCCCACTGCTCGCGCTCCGCCGAGTGCACGTCCTGCGTCGCGGTCAGCACCCGGATCGAGTCCAGCCCGAGCGCCGCCGCGATGGCCCGGTGCATGTGCTCCGGCGGGTGGTCGGTCACCTTCAGCTCGCTCGCCCCGGCGCCCGGCTCGATCGTGTAGGAGCGGAGCATGCCGAGCCCCGCGTACTGAGTGAACGTATCTCCGTCCACCATCGTCATCACCGTGTCCAGGTGCATGAAGGCCCGCCGCTTCGGCATGTCCAGCGCCACGATGCTCGTCGCCGACCCGGCCGCGAACAGGCCCCGCGCCAGCATCTCCACCGCCTGCGGGGTGGTCCGCTCGCTCATCCCGATGAGCACCGCGCCGTTGCCGATGACGAGCACGTCGCCGCCCTCGATCGTCGACGGGTAGTCCGCCTGGCCCTGCGACCAGTAGTGGAAGGCCCCGGAGGACGTGAACAGCGGATGGTGCCGGTAGATCGCCTCGAAGTGGACGGTCTCGCGCTGCCGGGCCGGCCAGCGCATCGCGTTGATGGACACCCCGTCGTAGATCCAGGCGGAGGTGTCCCGGGTGAACAGGTGGTTGGGCAGCGGCCCCAGCAGGAAGTCGTCCAGTTCCATCGCGTGGAAGCGCACCGACACCGGTTCCGTGTGCCGCTCCAGGAACTCGCGCTTGGTCATCCCGCCGACCAGCGCCTCGGCCAGCGCCTCCGAGCCCAGCCCGTCGAAGGCCGCCCGCAGGTGGTCGGTGGCGAGCGGCCCGTACGCCTTCTCGTCGAACACCCGGTCCAGTACGAGGTGTCTCGCCTCCGGGATGTCGAGGGCCTCGCGCAGCAGGTCGCCGAAGAGGTGCACCGCCACGCCCCGGTCGCGCAGCACGTCCGCGAAGCCGTCGTGCTCCTGGCGGGCCCGGCGCACCCACAGCACGTCGTCGAAGAGGAGCGCGTCCTTGTTGCTCGGTGTGAGCCGCTTCAGCTCCAGGTCGGGCCGGTGGAGGATGACGCGGCGAAGCCGCCCGGTCTCGGAATCGACATGGAATCCCATGCCGTACACGTTCGCAGACCGGGCGGCCTTTTGACCTGGTGTCTGCTCAGCGGGGCAGGGCGAGGCCGAGGACGGCCGCCGGCGCCCCGGTCAGCTCCGGTGCGATCAGACCCAGCTCGGGCGCCTTCACGTTCGGCACCCCGGAGTTGGAGGCGTCCGGCATCGTCAGCAGGCCGCCGGCGACCAGGCCGGGGGTCCGGGCCAGCAGGTCGGTGGCCGGAGCCTCCAGCGAGCCCTCGCCGTCCGTCTCCGGCTCGCCGAGCAGGTTCGGCACCGGGGTGGTGACGAGGGTCCTGCCGAGCTCGGAGCCGACCGGCAGCACCGGGAGCAGTGGGGTGGGGAGCATCTCCCCCTTGTGGAAACGGGGCGCCTCGGGCGCCCCGACGATCGGCACCGGCACCCCGGTGGCCAGGTGCGGCGTGTCCACGCCCAGCGCGGTCTCCACGGCGTCCAGCGGGACACCCACCGGCACCGAGTCGGCCACGGCCGGGGTGGCCGCGCCGGCCGCGGCCATACAGGTCATGAGCGCCGCAATGCTTCCGCGCGCGGTCATCTTCATAGGTGACGTTCCGTCCTTCCAGGGTCGCGGACATTCCGCTGCCCTGGATGAACGATCCCGCCGGTGGGTTTCCCGGAGTTCTCGCCGAAAGTTCCCCCATACGACCTAATTAGCGGCCGTACGGAGGATCTCGCTTTACCCGGCGGCCGGCGGCTCAGAGCCGGGGGTCGACCGGCTCCGACTCCAGGGCCAGCACCGCGAAGACGGCCTCGTGGACCCGCCACAGCGGCTCCCCCGCCGCCAGCCGGTCCAGCGCCTCCAGCCCGAGCGCGTACTCGCGCAGGGCGAGGGAGCGCTTGTGCCCGAGGTGCCGCTCGCGCAGCTTCTCCATGTGGTCGGGGCGGGTGTACTCCGGGCCGTAGATGATCCGCAGGTACTCGCGTCCGCGCACCTTGACCCCCGGCTGGACCAGGCGGCCGTTGCCGTCCCGGGCGTAGGCCTGGAGCGGCTTGACGACCATGCCCTCGCCGCCGGCGGCCGTCAGCTCCAGCCACCAGTCGGTGCCCGCCCGTACGGAGTCCTCGTCCGCGGTGTCCACCAGGATCCGGCCGGTCCGGCGCAGCAGCCCGGTGCCCGCCGCCTCGTCGGCCGCGACGAGCCGGTCCAGCCAGAACAGCTGCTCGTCGTGGGGTACGGCCGCCAGCGACCGCCCGGCCGCCGCCAGCAGCTGGAACGGCGCGAACCGTACGCCGTCCAGCCCGTCGGTGGTCCAGCAGTAGCGCCGGTAGGCCTCGGTGAAGGCCGCCGCGTCGGCGGCCCGGCCGCGCTGGCGCTCCAGCAGGTCGCCGGTGTCGACGCCCCGGCCGGCGGCCGCCTCCAGGGCGGCGATGGCGCCCGGGAAGACGGCGCGGGAGGCCGCGCCGACGGCCGCGTACTGGCTGCGCAGCAGGCCGCCCGACTTCAGGGACCAGGGCAGGAGTTCGCCGTCGATCAGCAGCCAGTCGGTGGCCAGCTCGTCCCAGAGGCCGGTGTCGGCGACCGCCGCGCGGAGCCGGGCCAGGACCTCCTCGGTGACCTCGGGATCCTTGAAGAACGGCCGCCCGGTGCGGGTGTAGACCGAGCCGGTCGGGCCGTCGACGCCGAAGCGCTCGCGGGCCGCGTCGGCGTCCTTGCAGACCAGGACCGTGGCGCGGGAGCCCATGTGCTTCTCCTCGCACACGACCTGGGCGATGCCGTCCTTGCGGTACTGCGCGAAGGCCTCGGCCGCGTGCTCCAGGAAGTACCCATCAGCGGCTCCGCCGCGGGCATCCTCCCGCGAGGTCGCGGTCGGCGCCATGGTCGGCGGCAGGTACGGGACCAGCCGCGGGTCCACGGCGAAGCGGCTCATGACCTCCAGCGCGGCGGCCGCGTTCTCCTCGCGCACGTTGACGTTGCCCAGGTGGCGGGTCTCCACGATCCGGCGCCCGTGGACGTCGGCCAGGTCCAGCGGGCGTCCGTCGTGTCCGCCCGGCGCCTCCGCGGCCAGCGGCTTGACCGGCTCGTACCAGACCTTCTCGGCCGGTACGTCGACCAGTTCGCGCTCGGGCCAGCGCAGGGCGGTCATCTTCCCGCCGAAGACCGCGCCGGTGTCGAGGCAGATGGTGTTGTTGATCCAGGCCGTGTTCGGGACGGGGGTGTGGCCGTAGACCACGACCGCCTTGCCGCGGTAGTCCTCGGCCCACGGGTAGCGCACGGGCAGGCCGAACTCGTCGGTCTCGCCGGTGGTGTCCCCGTAGAGGGCGTGCGAGCGCACCCGGCCGGAGGTGCGGCCGTGGTACTTCTCGGGCAGGCCGGCGTGGCAGACCACCAGCTTGCCGCCGTCCAGCACGTAGTGGCTGACGAGGCCGCGGATGAACTCCCGCACCTCCTCGACGAACTCCGCCGGCTCCTTCTCCAGCTGCTCGATGGTCTCGGCGAGGCCGTGGGTCCGCTGGACCTTGGAGCCCTTCAGGTAACGGCCGAGCTTGTTCTCGTGGTTCCCGGGCACGCACAGGGCGTTGCCGGACTTCACCATGCCCATGACGCGGCGCAGCACTCCGGGACTGTCGGGACCGCGGTCGACGAGGTCGCCGACGAAGACGGCGGTGCGTCCCTCGGGGTGGACCCCGTCCTCGTAACCGAGCTTGGCGAGCAGGGTCTCCAGCTCGGAGGAGCAGCCGTGGATGTCACCGACGATGTCGAAGGGGCCGGTGAGGTGGGTGAGGTCGTTGAAGCGCTTCTCCAGGACGACCTCGGCGTTCTCCGCCTCCTCGACGGAGCGCAGCACGTGCACCTTGCGGAAGCCCTCGCGTTCCAGGCCGCGCAGCGAGCGCCGCAGGTCGCGGCGGTGGCGCTGGATGACCGCGCGCGGCAGGCCGGCGCGGTCGGGGCGGGCCGCGTTGCGTTCGGCGCAGACCTGCTCGGGCATGTCGAGGACGACGGCGATGGGCAGGACGTCGTGCTCGCGGGCGAGCTGCACCAGCTGCCGGCGGGCGTCCGCCTGGACGCTGGTGGCGTCGACGACGGTGAGCCGGCCGGCGGCGAGCCGCTTGCCGGCGATGTAGTGCAGGACGTCGAAGGCGTCCCTGCTGGCGCTCTGGTCGTTCTCGTCGTCGCTGACCAGGCCGCGGCAGTAGTCGGAGGAGATGACCTCGGTGGCCTTGAAGTGCTTGCGGGCGAAAGTGGACTTGCCCGATCCGGTGGCCCCGATCAGGACGACGAGGGACAGGTCGGTGACGGGAAGTACGCGGTGGCCGTCGGTGGCGGTCATGCTGCCTCACCCTCCTTCGGGGTGTCGGTGGTGCCGGTGGTGTCGGTGGTGTCGGTCTGGGTGAAGACGGCCATCTGGGTCGGCGGGCCGACCTCGGGGTCGTCGTCGCCGACGGCCACGAACGCGACCTCGTACCCGTGGCGGGCGGCGACGGCCGCGGCCCAGGCGCGGAACTCCTCGCGGGTCCACTCGAAGCGGTGGTCGCCGTGCCGGGCGTGCCCGGCGGGCAGGCTCTCCCAGCGGACGTTGTACTCGACGTTCGGGGTGGTGACGAGGACCGTGCGGGGGCGGGCCGAGCCGAACACCGCGTACTCCAGCGCGGGCAGCCGCTCCGGGTCCAGGTGCTCGACGACCTCGCTGAGCACCGCCGCGTCGTAGCCGGCGAGCCGCTTGTCGGTGTAGGAGAGCGAGCCCTGGAGCAGCCGGACGCGCGCGCTCTGGCGCTCCCCCAGCCGCTCCAGCCGCAGCCGCCTGGCCGCGAGGTTCAGGGCCCGCACGGACACGTCCATGCCGACGATCTCGGTGTACGCGGGGTCCTTGAGCAGCGCCTGCACCAGCTGGCCCTGTCCGCAGCCCAGGTCGAGGACGCGGGCGGCTCCGGCGGTGCGCAGCGCGGCGAGGATCGCGTCGCGCCGCTGCACGGCGAGCGGCACGGGCCGCTCCTCCGTGTCGCGGTTCTCGTCGACGGCGTTGTCGAGCTCCTCGACCTCGCTGCCGTCGGCCTCGGCGAGGCGGACCAGCTCCAGGCGCTCCAGGGCGTTCTGGGTCAGCCGCTTGTGGCGGGCCAGGTAGCGGGAGCTGATCAGGCCGTTCTCCGGGTGGGCGGCGAGCCATCCCTCTCCGGCGCGCAGCAGCTTGTCGACCTCGTCGGGGGCGATCCAGTAGTGCTTGGCGTCGTCGAGGACGGGCAGCAGGACGTACAGCTGGCGCAGGGCGTCGGCGAGCGGCAGCCCGCCCTCCAGGACGAGCCGTACGTAACGGGAGTCCCCCCACTCGGGGAACTGCGGGTCGAGCGGTACGGGTTCGGCCCGTACGAGGTCCCAGCCCAGCGGGTCGAACAGCCGGTGCACCAGCTCCGCCCCGCCGCGCGCGGGCAGTACGGGGATCTCGACGCGCAGCGGCCGTGCCTGCTCCGGCAGTACCGGGCGGGCGGCGCACTGACCCTTGAGCGCGCTGCGGAAGACCCCGCTGAGCGCGACGGCGAGCAGCGAGGAGGCGGCGTACGGGCGGTCGTTGACGTACTGCGCGAGCGCGGCGTCGGGCGCCCCGCCCCGGCCCTTGCCCTGCCCGCGCCGCACGAGCGCGACGGGGTCCACCTCCAGGAGCAGCGCGGCCGTGCAGCGCTCGGCCGTGGCCTCGGGGTAGAACACGTGGGCCGTGCCGTAGGACGTGGAGAACGCCTGCGCCCTGCCGGGATGCTTGTGCAGCAGGTAGCCCAGGTCGGTGGCGGGACGGTCGGGGGAGCCGGTGGTGGAGATCGTCAGGAACACACGGCCGATTGTTGCTGGTCACACCACTCCGACGCCTCCGGTTTTCCGTGCGGCTGTTGTGGTCACCCCCTAGGCTTGTGGGATCTCGGCGAGCCCCGCTTCATTGACGTCTTCCAGAAAGACCCCTCCGTAGCGGTCGAACACATCGACTGCTGAGAGCTCACCCGCTGCGGGGTCGATACGCGCGACGCGAATGTACCCGTCGGACTCGTGGTAGCGGTCGCTCACCCCGCCCAGAACCTTCCGGCAGAAGGCAGCGGGAAGCTCGTAGTCGAGTTTCTGCTCCTCACCCCTGCGCAGCCATTCCGGTGCGCCCCGCAACAACTCGTACTCGACACGCCATTCGACGTCCGGCGCGGCCAGCTCTATGGCCTCCAGGTTGTCGCGGCACGCGGAATACAACTGCCAGACCTTCATGTCACTTCCTCTTGCCGTAGGGGATGGGGTTGACGGGGTGGTCCAGCGCTCCCCATGCACTCACTGCGGCGTCCCACTGCGATGCCGTGATCCCGGCGCCATCGCCGAACCTTCCCGAGCCGGCGTTGATGGTCACCGTCCCGTCCCTGTCGAACCAGGCCTCTCCGCCGATCGACGCCGTATCGCTCAAGTTGGTGTGGCAGATGACGCGCCGCTGGGATTCGGGCCATCTCGTCCGCTCCGGAGCGAGGTTGATCCCCCGCTCATCGATCGTCCACAGGTACCTCGCACTCGGATCCCAGGTTTCACCGGTGAAGTCGACGTCGAAACTGCCGCTCGTCCGGGACTGGAGCCCATGCTCCTCCCCCATCAGGATGTCTTCGCCTTCGAGGGGTGTACGGGCGGACCGGCGGAGGGGACCGACCTCGGCCCACAGCGCCTCCCCCGAGCCGTCTGGCCCCGACGGCTCGTCCGGCCCATCCGGCTCGTCCGGCCCGTCCGGCCCGTCCGGCTCTGCAGGCGTTGCGTCGCCCAACTCTTCGCCAGCAACTCCGTCCGCTGCTACGGACGGAGTTCCGTCCGACTCCCGGTTTCGGGATTCGGCAGGTGCAGTGCCCGCTTCATCACTCGGATCCGCGTAGTCCGTCGCACCCCCATCCGCGGCATCACCGGCCGGGCCCGGGTCGGCTTCGTAGTCCGCGTGGGCGGTGGCCCGGCGGCGGTCGGAGCCGGCCTCGGCGCCCGCCGCTTCGAGGCTGGACACGGCGCTTGCGGCCATGCCGCCCACCGCTTCCGTGATGGTTTCGCCGGCCTCGGTTCCCATCTCGACCACCCCGACCAGCGCCTGATCGAGTTCCTGCAGGGGGTTGGACGTGTCGGCCGTCCCGCCGGAGGTGCCGTCCGGCTCCGTGGAGCGGTCGCCGGCGCCGGCGTCGGCCGCGGCGGCACCGCGCTCGGCGGGGGCTTGTCCCGGCTGCTCGTTCTGGCGGTCGGCGGGGGCGGCCCCGGGCTGCCGCTGGGATGCCGGTTCGGGCTCCAGTGCCCGTTCCCGCCCCTGTACGGACGGGTCCGCCTGCCGGGGCAGGGCCTGATCGGAGGCGGTCCCCGCGCCGTGCGGCTGCTGCCGGGCCTGGTCGGAAGTGGTGCCGCTGTCCCGGGTCTGTTGCTCCGGCCCCGGCTGCGTGCTCGCTGCGTCCGGCGCGGCACCCGGTTGCTGCTGGTCCCCCCTGGGCTGCTCGCCGGAGCCTGCTCGCGGTCCGGCGGTCTCGGGGCCCTGCGGGACGGGCTTGCGGGGCTGGTCGGTGCCGGCCGCGCCACCCGGCGGCCCGGTCGGCGGCTCGGCCGGCGGATCTGTGATCACCCGGGTCTCGTCGCCCGTCCCGGAGCCGCCCGGCCGAGGGGCGTCCGACCGTGGCGGTTGGCCGGGCTGATCCGGACGGTTGTTCTGGTCTTCGGTGTCCAACGGCTTGTCGGTCTTGCCGGTCGGGGCATCGGCCGTGTCGGTCGCCGGCCCGCTCTGGGAACCCTCAACGGGCGTCGCGGCGTCCGCGCCGTCCGCCGTGGAGCCGCCGTACAACGGGAACGAGAAACCTTCCACGCCCGACCAGCGGTCGTCCTCCGCCGAGCCTTCCCCGGAGCGTTCTCCGGACGTCTCCGTGCCCCCGTCCGTGCCGCCGCCCCCGTCGGCGCGGGCGTCGGGTGCGCTGTCCCCACCGCCCGTGTCCGCCGGTTCCGGCGGCGGGGTCAGGTCCGCGACAAGGTCGCTGGACGATCCGTCAAGCGTCATCGAGCTCCCCTTCCCTCCGCGCACTGCCGCGCGATCCGTTCCGCGATCTGGTCCAGCACCGGCAGCAGCCGAGGGCCGGCGCACGCCAGGTGGAACGCCCTGCGGACGTGGGCCTCCGTCAGGCCGCCCGTGGCGGTCAGGACCGCCCCGCGCAGACCGCTGCGGGTGACGTCGCCGACCCGCCCGTGGGCCTTGTCACTGCCGTAGCCCGCCAGCGCGGCGATCTGGGTGAAGTGGTCCGTCGGCGTGGTACCGGTCAGGACCAGGCCGCGGGCCGCCCAGTCGGGGGCATGGTCCGGATAGGTGTGCGGGCCGTCCGGACGGGCGCGGCGGGCGTGGTGGATGACCTCCAGCACGTCCCGGAAGCGGTAGTTGGCGTAGGCGTAGCGGCGCGGGTCGTCCGCCGGCGGCGGGGTGCCGGCCAGGTCCGCGTGGAGCACGGCCGACAGTCGCGCCGCGAAGTCGCCCGGGTCGACTTCGTCCCGCATCAGCGGCTCGCGGGCAGCGACCGCCCGCTCCACCATGTAGACCAGGGCGCAGTCGAGGTCGCGCGCGGGCCACCGGGTCAGGCTGGTGCGCAGCTCCCCGGAGGGCTCGGGCGCGGGCATGCCCATGGCGAGTGCGGCGGCTGCGGCCTCCGCCCAGAGCAGGGCGTGCGGGATGTCGGAACGGTGCCGGGCTTCGTTCATCGTGCGCAGGGTGCACGGGCTGCGGCGGCAGGCCTCGCCGCACAGTGGGCTGCGTGCGGCCAGCAATGGCGGTGCGGTGCCGGCGTCGGCAGCCGACTCGTCGTGTTCGCCGTAGGGAACGGCGGCCAGGACCGGACGGTCCATGCCGTCGGCGGCGACCGCCGCGCGGCCCGGACGCAGGGCTACGACGTTCTCGCTCTGGTCTTCCTGGAGGTTCATCGTGGCGCCGACCGCCTGCCGGTCGTCCGCTGCGGGCAGCCGGTGCATGATCTTGAGCGCACTGTTCTTGATCACGTCGGGCAGGATCTTGCTGGGGATCTGCTCGACGATCACCACGCCCTCGCCGTACGCGCGGATCTCCGCGAGCAGTGAGGCGAACAGTTCGACTGCTGCCGCCGCCGGACCGTCCTCCACGTTCTTCAGCAGTCGGTGCGCCTCCTCCACCACCAGCACGTGCCGCAGCGGCACTCCGCCCGCGCCGTGGTGGACGCGCAGGTGCTCCACGACGCGGATGAGGACGGCGCCGATCAGGAAGGCCTTGTCCTGGTCGTTGGTGATGGTCTCCAGCTCGAGGACGACGTTGCCGGCGAGCAGCCCGGCGATGTCGAGCGGGTGGCCGCCCTCGAAGAACCGGCCGGGGGTGCCCTCGCGCAGGGAGCCGAGCCGGACGTCGACGAAACCGCGGACATCGGCTGTGACCTCCCTGCCGTAGCCGATGGTCTCCACCACCCGCTGAGCGGTGGCCTGGAGGTCTCCGAGGGCGGGGTAGGCGGCGGTGCGCGGCCGGTCGGGCTCGGCGAGCAGGAACTTCGGCTTGTGGGCGGGGCGCGGCTCGCCGGTGACGAGGTCCCACCCGGCGTTGGTGTAGCACTGGGTCAGCGCACGCGCGAGGACCTGCGGGAAGGGCTCGTGCCCCTCGAACGCCGCGAGGAACAGGGCCCGTACGAGGTCGACGTGGCTTTGCAGCGGGAAGCCGGGCTCGGGCTCCAGCGGGTTGAGGGAGGCGGGGGCGACGTCCACGTCGCCGGGCCGGATCACGGTGACCCGCCGGGTGCGCTCGGGGCCGTCCGCGGCTGCCAGGCGGCCCGCCATCCGCGCGTATTCGGCCTTGGCGGGCTCCACCGCCAGCCAGGGGACGGGGCGTTCGTGGGTGGACAGGGCGGTGAGCAGGGAGCGGACGGTCTGGGACTTGCCCGAGCCGGTGGCCCCGCACACGAAGGCGTGCCGGTTGAGGGTGGAGCGGGAGACGTGCAGGGAGCCGGCGACGGAGAGCGACTCGTCGAGGATGTCACCGACCAGGAAACCGTCGGAGCCCGCGCCCGCGTCGTCGGCCGTGACGTCGAAGCGGTTGGGGGCCACCGTGCGGATTCCGGGCAGTTCCCGCGCCGGGGGGCGGGCGAGGGCGGCTACGAGTTCGGCGGGGGCGATGAAGGGCGAGGCACCCGGCGGTGCGGGGCCGTCCGGGTGGGCGGCGGTCAGTGCCTCGGCCAGCGACACGGGGCGCCGCGCCGGTACGAGGACGTACGGCAGGTCGTCGAGGTCGCCAGAGCCGCACAGGAGCGCCGCCGAGGCGAGCGCCGACTCGGGCCGTCGGCCGCCGACCAGGACGCGTACGTTCCACACGCCGGTGGCCAGCGCCCGCGTCAGTTCGCGGTAGCGAGCCTCGGCCCGTTCGGCCGCCACCCGGTCCGCGGCGGAGTTCTCCCGCTGGCGTAGCCGCGGAAGCTGCACGGACAGGGCGGCACGCTCCTGTTCCAGGCGCTCGTACGGGACGGGCTCGGCCAGGACCAGCCAGGCGAAGGCGTCCGGCAGGTGGGCCACGGCGTCGTCGAACGAGCCGCGGCGTTCCGTCGGGAGGGCGCGCTCGTCGTCGCCCATGCGCAGCGCGTCGTGGGAGCCGAGGCAGGGCAGCCAGTGGTCCATCCCCTCCAGCAGTACGGCGGCGTCGCCGGGCGGGACGTCCCGGGCGGTGGCCCCGGGCGGGTAGCTCAGCGGGCGTTCCGCAGCCGTGCGGGGTTCGTCCCCGGCGGGCGGGAAGTAGGGGGCTCCGCCGACGAGGAAGTGCATGGGCCGGTGCGGGCCGGGGCGTATCCAGGCGGCGGCGAGCCCCGTCGGGCCGCCTTCCGCGTGGTGGCCGAGCACCGCGTGGGCGGCGGTG
Source organism: Streptomyces sp. NPDC057010 (assembly GCF_042673805.1). Lineage (NCBI taxonomy): Bacteria > Bacillati > Actinomycetota > Actinomycetes > Kitasatosporales > Streptomycetaceae > Streptomyces > Streptomyces sp. NPDC057010. The sequence goes on from NZ_JBHUSC010000003.1 coordinate 135,084, forward strand.
ACCGCCGCGGTGAGCTGCGCGGCCGTACGGTCTTCCGCGTGCAGGACCTCGGGCCTGCGAGGCACGGTGAGCAGCCGGTGGAAGCGGTGGGCATAGAGCGCAGCGGGCCCGGCCAGGGCTCCGTCAGCCGGTGTCACGTCAGGCTCGCGCGGGGCTGCGACGCCCGCCGGGGCAGGAGGCTGATGCCGGGGTTGCAGTCGCCGAACACGACCCGGCGGCCGTGCGGCCCGGTCTCGACCAGAAGGAGTCCGGTGGGGGGCAGGGCCTGGAGTTGGGTGGGTTCGACGGTGAATTCGTAGACCCTGCTCAGGTTCTCGCCGTTGGTGGTGGAGCGGGCGGTGGAGGTGTTGGTGGAGTCCTGCCAACTGCGGGAGAGGGAGGTGGTGGTGGACCGCGAGGTGCCCCAGGTTCTGCCCGAGTTGTGGCTCAGGCCGCTCCAGCCGGAGGAGCCGCCCCGGTTGAACCCGTCGGTGTCGGAGACGCCCCGCTGGTAGGTGTAGCTGGTGCCGCGGCCCTCGGTGAGGGTCTCGCCGACCTGTCGGGTGAGCTGGTTCACGAGGAATTTGTGGTCCTGGCCGATGAACTGGGCGGCGGCCTTGGCCTCCTCGCCGTTGCCCATGCGCATGAACACGGTCGCGCTGTCGGATCCGCCGGCGACCTGGACGGCCGCCTCCCGCAGGTGTTCCAGGAGGAAGACCAGCCGGACGCCCGCGGTCCGCGCCTGGCGTGCCATCGTTTCGAGGGCCTCGCGGCCCAGGTGGTCGGCCCCTGCGACGACGAGCGTGCCCGAGTCGGCGGTGACCGCGCGCTTGCGCAGGCTGTGGAGCAGCCGGAAGAAGACGAAGCGGTCGGTGAGGTCCTTGCGCCGGTGGACGTGGTCCTCGGTCGTGACGACGGTCAGGCTGCCGGGCTTCCACCAGGCGGCCGCGGGCGTGTCGGGGGTGCCGGCCGCCTCCGCCTTCGTCAGCAGTTCGGTCTGGGCCCGTACGTAGCGGAGCTCGTTCTGGACGCGTTCGCCCTGGCCGACGAGGTCGATGGCCCGGGTGATCGACTCGATCTCGGAGGGGCTGAGGGGGCCCGGTGCCTGCGGGTCCGCGTCGTAGACGCGGAGCAGGACGCGCAGTCCGGCGGCGAGGCGGGCCAGGGTGACCGGTCCTTCGAGCAGGTCGGTGACGGTCTGGACCACGTCGACGTCGATGGTGTGGAGGTCGATGTCCGCGCCGGGCGGGCGCATGGTCGCCAGCGCTTCCGCCAGCGTCTCCGCCAGCTCCTCCGAGGTGAACTCCTCGCGCAGGTCCATGCCGAGCAGCGCGCCGGGCATGGGTACGTGGCCGACGCTCACCCCGCGCCGGGCGGCCAGACCGGCCAGTTCCAGGGCCACTGCCTGCTGGGTGAGGTCCAGGACGACGACCGGCCGGCCGCCGCCGAGGATCGGTCCGCCCAGAGTGGCGAGGAGGCTGGCCCAGCCGTTGCCGGTGCCGCCGAAGACGTCGATCCGGCTGGGGCCGGAGGCGAGGGAGATCGGGAACCAGGTGTCCAGCGTCTCGTTGTGGCGCAGGTGTTCGGCGCGGTGGGCGTCGAGCCGGTTCTGCCAGGCCTGCCTGCGCTCCTCGTAGTCGCGCTGGGCGCGTTCCCGGTCGGACTGCAGGCGGCGCCGCGCGGCTCGCAGCCTGGAGTTGGGCGAGGTCGCGACGATCAGAACGATGATGAGGAGCACGGCGACGGCCCCACCGCCCGCACCGGCGCCCGCGTACGCCGCGCCGCCCGCGATCAGGGTCAGGCAGCCGAAGCCCGTGGTGTTGCGGCCGCCTGTGACCCGCTCCTGCGCGGAGCGCACCTCGGCGTCGGAGGGCTCTTTGTACACGGGCGGGTTCTGGGCCTCGGGGTGGGGCGGCGGTTCGGGTGGCTGGACGAACTCCCAGCCCCAGCGCTCGTCCCCGTGGAAGACGCGCAGCGCCAGTTCCGCTCCGGCCTCGTCTTCCTGGCCCCCTGGGCCAGCCTGGTCTTCGAGTTCCGTTCCGATTTCGGCAGCGCTCATCTCGACCCCCGTCCAGTGTCGGAGCATCGTGCCCTCACGGGTGGCTCCTGTCAGCCGCCCCGACTGCGGAAGGGGCGGCCTTTGACTGGAACTCGCCTACGAATGGCCAGAGTTGACGTCACGTCACATGATCGATTCGCCGCGCTCCCGGGCCAGTTCCGCGATCCGGTCGGGGCCGATGCGGCAGCAGCCCCCGATGAGGCGGGCGCCGGTGCGCTGCCAGGCTTCGGTGGGCCAGGGGGGCGGGGTGGCGGGGGTGTGCCAGGTGGCGGTGGTCGCGTCCCAGATCGAGCCGTCGTTGGGGTAGGCCAGGAGCGGCTTGCCGGTGGTGGCGGCCGCGGCTTCGAGGGCGGGCAGGACGTCCCCCGGGTCGCAGCAGTTGACACCGACGGCGATGACCTGCGCGGACCCCGCGGCGAGGGCGAAGGCCCCGGCGAGGGGCGCACCGGAGCGGGTGCGTCCGCCGGCGACGGTGTAGCTCAGCCAGGCCGGGGCGCCCGTCTCCGCGAGGACGGTGAGCAGGGCCTCGGCCTCGTCCGGGTCGGGAACGGTCTCCAGGGCGAGGACGTCGGGGCCCGCGGCGAGCAGGGCCTCGACGCGGGGCCGGTGGAAGGCGGCGAGCTCGCGCACGCCCAGGCCGTAGCGGCCGCGGTACTCGGAGCCGTCCGCGAGGACCGCGCCGTACGGGCCCACGGAGGCGGCCACCCACACCTCGTGGTCGGCGGCGTCGGCGGCACGGGCGGCGAGCGCGACGCTGCGGCGCAGCAGGGCGGTGGTGGCGGCGCGGTCGTGGCCGTGGGCGGCGAAGGCCTCGTAGCCGATCTGGTAGCTGGCGGTGATCAGCACCTCGGCGCCGGCCCGTGCGTACGCCGTGTGGGCGGCCTCCACCTGGTCCGGGCGCTCGGCGAGCACCCGGGCCGTCCAGAGGCCGCCGGACAGGTCGCAGCCCTGCTCGGCGAGCTGGTTGCTCAGCCCGCCGTCCAGGAGCACGGTCCTGCGGGACAGGGCTTCGGCGAGCGGGCCGGACGCGCGAGGCATCGGTGCGGGCTCCCGGCTCAGCCGAGCTGGGAGAGCACCTGGGCCGAGATCAGCTCCAGGTGGCCCAGGTCGTCGAGGTCGAGCAGCTGGAGGTAGACGCGGGAGGAGCCGATGGCCTCGTAGGCGCCGATCTTGTCCACGACCTCGGCCGGGGAGCCGGCCAGGCCGTTGGCCTTGAGCTCGTCCACGTCCCGGCCGATGGCGGCGGCCCGGCGGGCCACCTCGGCGTCGTCCTTGCCCACGCAGACCACGAGGGCGTTGGAGTAGACGAGGTCGTCGGCCTTGCGCCCGGTCTCCTCGGCGGCCTCCCGGACCCGGCCGAACTGGCGCTGGCTGTCGGCGATCGACGCGAACGGCATGTTGAACTCGTCCGCGTACCGCGCGGCGAGCCGCGGGGTGCGCCGGGCTCCGTGGCCGCCGACGAGGACGGGCACCTTGGCCTGGAGGGGCTTGGGGAGCGCGGGCGAGTTCTCCACCCGGTAGTGGGTGCCCGCGTAGTCGAACGTGGCGCCGGCCTCGGTGGCCCACAGGCCGGTGATGACGGCCAGCTGCTCCTCCAGGCGGGCCATCCGCTCCGCCGGGAAGGGGATGCCGTACGCCTTGTGCTCCTCCTCGAACCAGCCCGCGCCCAGGCCGAGTTCGATCCGGCCGCCGGACATCTGGTCAACCTGGGCCACCTGGATGGCGAGGACTCCGGGCAGCCGGAAGGTCCCGGCCGTCATCAGCGTGCCCAGCCGGATCCGGCGGGTCTCGCGGGCCAGGCCCGCGAGGGTGATCCAGGCGTCGGTGGGACCGGGCAGGCCGTCGGCCGAGCCCATCTTCAGGTAGTGGTCGGAGCGGAAGAACGCATCGAAGCCCAGGTCCTCGGTGGCCTTGGCGACGGTCAGGAGGGTGTCGTAGCTCGCGCCCTGCTGGGGCTCGGTGAAAATGCGAAGATCCATGTACCCATCCTGCCTCGCCGGACCGCCTCGGGGAGGCGCCCGCGTCCCACCCCGGCCGGGTGAATCTGCGTCAACCGGGCGGTCCACCGCAGGCCCCGCCAGTGACCAGCCCGGATGGGGATCGTTGGCTCGGACGGAGCCGGACCGCCCGGCCCGCGCGCCGGCGGCCCTTCGCCGGTGCGTTCACCGCCCCCTTCCGCACCGGAAGGGCCAGGGCCGAGGAGGCCGCCATGTCCCATGAGTCCGTGCCGGAGACCTGCCGACAGGACGGACAGACCGGACAGGCAGCGCACGACCATGCACGCCAGGAGTCCGCGGCACCCGCCCAGGGCAGCGCGCCGAAGGGCCTGCTCCAGCAGATGGAAGAGCTGATGGCGGCGCTGAACGCCGACCTCTCGCAGCTCGACGCCGACCTCCAGTCCTCCACGGACCGCGCTCCCGGCACCCCGGACACCGCCACCACCGCCGTCGAGGGCGAGCGCCCCTCCTACCGGTCGTACTGACCGTGCGGGTCCCGTCGCGCGCGGCGGGACCCTCCTACCGCCCCGCTCAGGCCACGCCCGAGGCGGAACCCCGCTCGCGCACGGCCATCCGGCGCAGGAGCGCCCGTACCCGGTCGCTCGACTCGTCCGCCGCGTCGATCGACTCTATGCACTGCCAGTACAGGGCCTCCTCGTCCGTCCCGCAGGCCACCCCGACCAGGGCTATGCCCACTTCGCCGAGGAGCGCCTGGAGTCCGAGCAGCGCCTGGCGGACATCCGACACCTCCGTCAGCCGGGCCGCCCGCGGCGGATACTCGGGCGCGCTGCCCTCTCCGCGCAGGGCCGCCCTGTCGATGACACCGCAGCCTCTGCTGCCCGCTTCCCCCAGTCCCCTCGCCTCCGATCTGAGCTCCGGCGGCCCGGTGACCGCCAGATAGCCCCCGACGCCCTGCGCGAGCGCCTGGGCCTGCCAGGCCTCGCCCACGATGTCCCACGCAGCCCCGCTCTGTGCCAGCGCGTGCCGGCCGGCCGCGATGAGCCGTACCGCATCCATATGCCGTCCCCCGTCCGCACGACATCCCGCCGTTCTCACCACTACCCAGAGTGAGGGCAACGAGTCAGTAAAGCCAGGGGTATTCGGAAAATGTGGACACAAACGTGATTGTGGAAGTGTCCATCACTCCGAAGAGTGACGATTCGGTGCCTGAGGGCCCGTCACCGGGAAGCGGACCTCGTTCCTCTCGATCTTCGCGGCGAGCGCATCCAGCACATCCACCCCGAGAACCTCACAGAACTGCAGCAGATACGCGAGTACGTCCGCCACCTCGTCGGTCACGCGATGGGCCGTCTCCGGCTCCTCCATGACCGCCGCCGACTGTTCCGGGGTCAGCCACTGGAAGATCTCGACCAGTTCGGCCGCCTCCACGCTCAGCGCCGCCGCCAGGTTCTTGGGCGTGTGGTACGGCTCCCAGCCGCGCGCCGCCGCGAAATCGGCGAGCCGCCGCTGGAGTTGGTCCAGCCGCTCGCCGTGCGCGTCAGGCGCTCCGCCCGGCCCGCTCGCCTTGTCCGGCTCGTTCGCCTCGTTCGCCTCGTTCGCCTCGTCCATGGGTCAGGTCTACCACCGTGACGCCCGGGAGGCCTCGGGCGAGGTCCGCGAGGTCCTCCCCCACCGCCGCCACCAGCCGGATGTGGCCGTGCGCCCCGGCCAGCTGGGCCAGGCGCAGCAGTTCCGCGCCCTGGCGCCGGTCCAGGCCGCGGTCGAGGCCGTCGGCCAGCACCGTCAGCGCCTGCTGCGCGGAGAGCAGTTCGGCGGCCGGGTCCATGGCGAGCACCCCGGGGCCGGTCAGCAGGACCAGGGCCAGCGCGAGGAAGCGGAGTTCGCCCGCGCCGAGGCGGGCCAGTTCCGTGGCGGGCCGGGCGGGGCCGCGCTCCAGCACCGCCGTGACGGGTCCGCCCGCGGGGGCCCGTACCTCCAGGGCGGTGACGGGGCCGGCGCAGCCGGTCCGGGCCGCCGCGGCCAGCAGCCCGTGCCGGGTGCCGCATTCGTGGCGGGTCCGGCGCAGTACGTCGGCCAGGTTGGCGCAGTCGCCCCGCAGCCGGCCCTCCCCCGGCGGGACGGGGCGGCGCATCCGCTCCGGGTCGGGGTCGCAGGGGAACACCGAGCGCAGGGCCACGACCACCTGCTCGGCGGCTGCCAGGACCTGCCGCTGGCCGGGGGTGGCCCCGGCGACGCGGAGCGGGAGCAGGGCGGTGCCGAGCCGGTCGTCGGGGAGAGGGGCCCTGGTGACCCCGGTGGCGCCGCCGGTCAGCCAGGCCGCCTGTACGGAGGGGCGGGCGGGGTCGCGCAGGGCGGTGGTGAGCAGGACCTGCCCGTCCTGCGAGAGCCGTTCGCCGACGATCCGCAGAGCGGGCTCGGCCTGGACGGCGAGGTCGAGGCGGACGGGACCGGCGGGGCCGTCGACTGTACAGCCGATGCGGAATCCGCGCCGCCGCCCGGCGTCGGGGACGGCGAGCTCGGGGACGCGCAGGCCCGGGTCGGGGAAGGCCCGCTCCAGGGTGGCCCCGGACCCCAGTACGGCCAGCGCCTCGTAGGCGGCCAGGGCCTGGGACTTGCCGCTGCCGCTCGGCCCGGCGAAGAGGGTAACCTCCCCCAGCCGGAAGGCCGCGCCGCGGTGGGGCCCGAAGGCGGAGAGCCGCAACTCGGTGACGACGGGCCGGTGTCGCGTCCGCCGGGCGGGCCCTGCGGAGTCGGCGGGCCTCCCGGGCCCGGCCTGCGCCGGCACGGCGGAGGCCGCGGGGGACGGTCCGGGCGGGCGGAGCCCGGCGGTTTCGGGGGCGGCGGGTAACAGGGCAGCTTCGGGCTGGGGGTTCATGCGCCGGACGGTACGGGTCACCGGACCCCGTGCGGGGCCGGCGAACCGTTCCGGCGGCGGGACCTTCCTACGATCGGGGGACGGCCGCGGCCGCGATCCCCTCGACCTCGGTCCCGACGGGCGCCAGCAGGAAGACGTTGCGGTCCACCCGGTGCATTCCGCTGCCGAGTCCGAAGACCACGCCGCTGCTGAAGTCGAGGATCCGCTTGGCCACTTCGCTGTCCGCGCCCGTCAGATCGAGCAGCACCGGGATCTGCGCGATCAGGTACTCCGCCACCTCCCGCGCGTCGGCGAAGATCTGGACCCGGAGCACCACGAAGCGCCGCTGCTCGGCCGCCGCCGACGTGCCGGACGCCGCGGGGATCGTGCGGTGGTCCACCCGGGAGGGCCATTCGTTGCGACTGCGCAGGGGGACCACCTGCGCGAGCCCCTCCCACTGTTCGTCGGTGACGTCGTACCTGCTCACCGGGCCGCCTCGGCCGTGCGCTTCATGTGCATCCCCCCATCCTCTCTCGTTTCACCCGTTCAGCCCAACAACGACACGAGCGGTCCCGGACCGGCCCGCCCTACTCCCCACGAGCGGAATAGGTTAGGTTAGGCATACCTAACTAAGCCGCCCGCACTTCGGGACGATGGAGAGATCCGCATGCGCATGTCCGGTGCCCCCGCCCCTGCCCCCACCGCCCGGCCCGTCCGCCCCACCGACGCCGAGCGGGTCCGTTCGGTCCTGGCCGCCGCCCACTCCCTGACCGTGGTCACCGACGGCCTGCGCACCGAGGTGCGCCACCTCGACGGCACGGACCCGATGGGCCGCCTCCACCTGCACCCCGCCGAGCCCGGCGGCGACGCCGAGGAGCGGCCCGCGATCCGGCTGGAGTTCACCGACGTCGCCCCCACTCCCGTTCGGGACCGGGTGCGCGCCCGCGTCACCCTGCTGGGCCGCCTGCTGACCCCGTACGTCGACGACGCGGCCGATTCCACCTGCGTGGAGTTCGGCCGGGCCGTCCTCGAGACCGCGGACGGCATCGCGTACGTCGGCCTCGAAGAGCTGGACGCGGCCCGCCCCGACCCACTGGCCCCGTACGAGGCGGGCATGCTCACGCACCTCCTCGACGACCACGCGGACCTCGTCACCCTGCTGCTGCGCCTGGTCCACCCGCTGCCCGCCGCGACGGTCGTCCGCGCGCTGCCGGTGGCCATGGACCGGTACGGGATCACCCTGCGGCTGGAGGAGCGGCGCGGCCACCGCGACGTGCGGCTGCCCTTCCCCTCGCCGCTCGACGACGTCGAGCAGTCGGGCGCCCAGATCCAGGCGCTCTTCAGCGCGGCCCGGCGGCGCTCGCACCGCAACACCCTGCCCGCCTGAGCGGATCCCGTGGACATGGGGGTACGGGGTAGGGGTACTATGCCGATCATGAAGGCCATCGCGTACAGCGCATACGGAACTGCCGACAATCTCACGCTGGTTGACACCCCGGACCCCAAGGTGGGCCCCGGCGAGGTCCTCGTCCGCGTCAAGGCGGCCGGGGTCAACCCGGTGGACTGGAAGCTCGCCGCCGGCTACCTCGACCCCATCCTCGAAGTGCGATACCCGGTCATACCCGGCTGGGACGTCGCCGGTGTCGTCGAGGCGGTCGGGCCGGACACCTTCGACTACGCCGTCGGCGACGAGGTGTACGGCTACGTCCGCAAGGAGTGGGTGGAGCTCGGCACCTACGCCGAGCTGGTCTCCGCCCCCGTTCGGACCCTGGCCCGCAAGCCCCGCGAGCTGACCTTCGAGCAGGCCGCCGGCATCCCGCTGGCCGGGCTGTCCGCCTACCAGTCGCTCACCCGCGTGGGCCTCAAGGCCGGCGAGACCGTCGTCATCCACTCCGCGGCGGGCGGCACGGGCTCCTTCGGCGTGCAGATAGCGGTCGCCCTCGGCCTGCGCGTCATCGGCACGGCCGGCGCCCACAACCACGACTACCTGCGCTCGCTCGGCGCCGAACCGGTCCTGTACGGGGAGGGCATGGCCGACCGCATCCGCGAGCTGGCGCCCGAAGGGGTGGACGCGGGCCTGGACTTCTACGGGGACAACGTCGTCGAGGTCCTCCAGACCCTGGTCAAGGAGCGCCACCGGGTCGTCTCCATCGCCGACTACGAGGCCGCCGCCAAGGGCGCGCACCAGCTGTGGGTGCGCCCCGACACCGCCGACCTGACCTTCCTGGCGGAGCTGGCCGACACGGGCCGCCTCACCGTCAACGTCGAGCACGCGCTGCCGCTCGCCGAGGCGGCCAGGGCCTGGGAGCTGAGCGCCACGGGCCGCACCCGCGGCAAGATCGTCCTGACGGTCTGAACGGTCTGACGAAAAGGGTGCGGGGGCGGTCCGTAGCGGTCCGCCCCCGCGCTCACGAGGTGATCGGCGCCGCCGCCGGCGCCAGGGACGGGCCGACCGCCCGCAGCGATCCGGGCGTACGCCCCTCGCCCCAGCCGATCTCGCGCCGGTAGCTCCCGAGCAGCCCTCGGTCCGCCAGCCCGGCCTCGTCCCGTACGGCCGGATCCTCCGGCACCGGCCGGGTCAGCGGGGACACGAACAGCGCGTCCACCGGGCAGTTGGCCTCGCACAGGAAGCAGGTCTGGCAGTCCTCCTGCCGGGCGAGCAGCGGGATGCCCTCGGGCCCCCGCTCGAACACGTTGGTCGGGCACACCTCGACGCACTTGTCGCAGGCGATGCAGCGCTCCGCCGACACCAGTTCGATCACGCCGCCACCTCCGTCCGGCGCTCGGGCCGGGTCCACACCCGGTCCAGGCCGCCCACCGTGATCCGGTGGTGCAGGGCCGGGTCCTGCGCCGGATGGTCCAGGCGCCGGGCCATCCCCCGGGACTCCGGCCGGGCCAGCGCGGCCGCGTACATCCAGCGCGCGTGCGCCGTCATCGCCGCGGCCTGCCGCGCCCGGACCTGCTCCGCGCCGTCCCCGTACAGGGAGGTGCGCAGTTCGGCCCAGGCCGCGTCGAGGGTCCGCAGGGACTGCGCCAGCACCGTGCCGTGGCGCAGGTAGTTCCTGTCGTACGGGAGCACCTGCGCCTGTACGAGGGCCACGGCGTCCCGGTGCCCGCCGGCCCGGCCGGGGGTGCCTGTGGGCCGCAGCCCGGCGCCCCCGGTGGGGGTCAGCGCGCGGTGTGCCGCCCGGCCGGAGCCCAGGGAGAGGGCGTGGAGGGCCGCGCCCCGGCCTGCCCAGCTGCCCGAGGAGATGGCCCAGGCGGCGTTGTGGCTGCCGCCTCCGGTGAAGCCGCCGCAGATCTCCTCGCGGGTGGCGGCGTCCCCGGCGGCGTACAGGCCGGGGACACCGGTGGCGCAGTCGTCGCCGGTGATGCGGATGCCGCCGGTGCCGCGGACGGTGCCCTCGGCGAGCAGGGTGACGGAGAAGCGGTCGGTGAAGGGGTCGATGCCGAGGCGGTCGAAGGGGAGGAAGAAGTTGGGCTGGGCCCGGCGCATGGCGGCCCGGGCCGGCTCGTCGGCGCGGTCGAGGCGGGCGTACACCTTGGCGCCGGTGAGGAGTTCGCGGGCGATGACCGAGCGGCCGCCCTGGCTGGCGGCGCCCTCCAGGACCCGGCCGTCCTCCTGGTAGAAGGTGGCGAAGGAGTAGAAGGCCGTCTTCGTGACGGAGGTGCCCTCGGGGGCGATCCCGTAGGCGTTGGAGAACTCCATGCCGGACAGCTCCGCGCCCGCCTCAGCGGCGAAGAGCGCGCCGTCCCCCGTGTTGGTGTGGGTGCCGAGCGCCCCGCTGAGGAAGGCGCAGCCGCCGGTGGCAAGGACCACCGCGCCGGCCCGGACCCGGTAGGGACCGCCGGCCTGGCGGCGGTAGCCGGCGGCGCCCGCGACGGCGCCGTCCGCGTCGGCGAGCAGCTCGGTGACCGGGCTGTGGTCCAGGATCCGCACCCCGGCGCGGCGGATGCGGATGCGCATCCGCCGCATGTACTCGGGCCCCTGGAGGCCGTTGCGGAGCGGCTTGCCGTCGGGTCCGGTGGGGAAGGGGTAACGGCCCTCGCCGGCCAGCTCGTTGACGCGCTCGTAGGTCTCGTCGAGGACGCGGGTCATCCAGCGGCGGTCGGCCAGGTACCCGCCGAGGCCCTCGCGGCTCGCCATGGCGGCCTCGCGGGCGGCGGGCTCGGGCGGGACGTACCAGACACCGGTGCCTCCGGCGGCGGTGGCGCCGCTCGTACCGCAGTAGCCCTTGTCGGCGAGGACGACGGAGGCCCCGGCCCCGGCCGCCTTGAGGGCGGCCCAGGTGGCGGCCGGGCCGCCGCCGACGACGAGGACGTCGGCCAGGTGATCGCTCATACGGTCTCCCGGGTGTGGCGGTTGGCCGGCCGCGGCAGGCCGTAGTTCTCGCGGAGGGTGGAGCCGGTGTACTCGGTGCGGAAGAGGCCGCGCCGCTGGAGGATCGGCACGACGTGGTCGACGAAGTCGGCGAGGCCGGTGGGCAGTACGGGGGCCATGATGTTGAAGCCGTCGGCGGCCCCTTGCGTGAACCACTCCTCCAGCTGGTCGGCGATCTGCTCGGGGGTGCCGGCGAAGACCCGGTGGCCGCGGCCGGCGCCGAGGCGGGCGATCAGCTCGCGCAGGGTGAGGCCGTCGCGGCGGGCGAGCTCGGCGACGAGGGTGAAACGGCTCTTGTTGCCGTTGATGTCGCGCTCTTCGGGCAGGTCCGGCAGCGGGCCGTCGAGGGGCAGCCCGGTGAGGTCCACGCCCAGCATGCCGGAGAGCTGGGCGAGGCCGTACTCCGGGACCTGGAGGTCGGTGAGCTCCTGCTCCAGGGCCTTCGCCTCGGCCTCGGTGGAGCCGATGACGGGGGCGATGCCGGGCAGGACGAGCAGGTCGCTCTCGGCGCGGCCGAACCTGGCCAGGCGGGACTTGAGGTCCTTGTAGAAGGTCTGGCCGTCGGCGAGGGTCTGCTGGGCGGTGAAGACGGCCTCGGCGTACTGGGCCGCGAACTCCTTTCCGGACTCGGAGGATCCCGCCTGCACGAGCAGCGGGTACCCCTGCGGGGAGCGCGGCACGTTGAGGGGGCCTGCGACGCCGAAGTACTCGCCTCGGTGGGCGGCGGGGTGAAGCTTGTCGGTGTCGGCGTAGATGCCGTGCTCCTTGTCGAGGACGATCGCGTCGTCCTCCCAGCTGTCCCAGAGCTTGGTGGCGACGTCGAGGAACTCGCGGGCCCGGTCGTAGCGGAGGCTGTGCTCCAGGTGCTCCTCGCGGTTGAAGTTGCGGGCCTCGTCGAGGGTGCCGGAGGTCACGATGTTCCAGCCGGCGCGGCCGCCGCTGATGTGGTCGAGGGAGGCGAACTTGCGGGCGAGGTTGTAGGGCTCGTTGAAGGTGGTGGAGACGGTGGCGATGAGCCCGATGTGCTCGGTGACGGCGGCGATCGCGGAGAGCAGGGTGAGCGGCTCGAAGCCGCCGAGGGCGTTGTAGCGGGCCTTGCCCCAGAGGGCGAGGCCGTCGGCGAAGAAGATGGAGTCGAGCCGGCCGCGTTCCGCGAGCCGGGCCAGCTCCTGGAAGTAGCGCAGGTCGGTGACGCGCTCGGGGCTGCTGCCGGGGTGGCGCCAGGCGGCGTCGTGGTGTCCGGCGTTCATGAGGAAGGCGTTGAGGTGGAGGGTCCGGGGTGCGGGCATGGCGTTTCCTGGGGTCGATGGACGCGCGGAGCGCTCCGCGCGGGGTTTCGGTGGTCGTACGGGGGCCGATCCGGCTCCGCCGGCGATCGAGGCGCGGGGCAAATCCAGCCCCGCCGGCGATTGAGGCGCGGGGTCCGGGGCGGAACCCCGATCCGTAAGCCGCACCCGACAGCCGAGGGGAGCAAAATCCAGCCCCGCCGGCGATTGAGGCGCGGGGTGCGGGGCGGAGCCCCGATCCCTAAGCCGCGCCGTCAGGCCGCCGGCACGCGCCAGAGGCTGAGGCGGCGTTCCACGGTGACGAGGAGCTGGTTGAAGGCGACGCCGATCGCGGAGATCGTGATGATGCCCGCGTACATCTGCGGGATCGCGAAGTTGAACTGCGAGGCGTTGATCAGATAGCCGAGCCCCGCCTTCGCGCCGATCATCTCGGCGGCCACGAGAACGAGGATCGAGACCGCGCCGGCGAGCCGGATGCCGGTGAAGATCGCCGGGACGGAGGCCGGGAGGATCACCTTCTGGAACAGACGGGGCGTGGACAGGTCCATCGACCGGGCGAGCCGGACCAGGGTGGGGTCGGCGTTCCGTACGGCGCTGATGGTGTTGAGGAGCACGGGCCAGAGGCAGGCGTAGACGACGATCGACACCTTCGAGGTCTCGCCGATGCCGAGAAGGAGGACGAAGACCGGGAGCAGCGCGAGGGCGGCGGTGTTGCGGAAGACCTCCAGCAGCGGGCCGAGGAAGTCGGCGAGGGGCCGGTACCAGCCGATGAGCAGGCCCAGCGGGACGGCGACGGCCACGGCGATCGCGAAGCCGCCGAGGGAGCGGATCAGGCTGGCCTGGGTGTGGTCGGCGAGCTGGCCGTCACCGGCCAGCTCCCACCAGGCGACGGCCACCTCGCTGATGGGCGGCAGGAAGGTGGCGTCGACCAGACCCGCGCGGGGGGCGATCTCCCAGAGGGCGACGAGCGCGAGCACCGCGGCGGTCCGCAGGACGACGCCCTTCAGTACGCGTACGACGCCGCGCGCCGCGGCCTTCGTACGGACGCCCACCGCGCCGGACACCGCGGTCGGCGCGGGGGCCGAGGCCCGCTCGTCGGCAGCCAGAGCCGTGCCGGCAGCGGCGGAGCCCGGCTCGTCGGTGGACCTGTCCGTGCCCTGGGCCGCCTCGGCAGCGGCCGAGGACGGGCCGGCAGCGGCGGAGCTCGGCTCGCCGGTGGGCGGGGCGGACCTGCCCGTGCCCTGGGCCGGGCTGGCAACGCCCGGGGACGGGCCGGCAGCGGCGGGGCTCGGCTCGCCGGTGGGCGGGGCGGACCTGCCCGTGGCCGGGGCCGGGCCGGCAACGGCCGGGGACGGGTCGGCAGCGGCGGGGCTCGGCTCGACGGTGGGCGGGATCGGCTCGGCGGGGGCTCCCGCGTACTCGGCGGTGGCCGGGGGCGGGTTGGGGGTGGTCAGGGTCGGGGTGTCGGTTCCGGTGGTCATGCGGCTGCCGCCTCCTTCTCCAGTTGCTGGGCGCGGGCCACCTCGTCGTGGAGGAGGTTCCAGATCTCGTGCCGGTAGCGGGCGAACTCCGGGCTGGACCGCAGGGCCTCCCCCAGCAGTCCGTCGCGGTCGCCGAAGGAGACGGGGACGACCTCCTTGACCCGGCCGGGACGGGAGGTCATGACGGCCACCCGCTGCCCGAGGTAGACCGCCTCCTCGATGCCGTGCGTGATGAACACGACGGTCTTGCCGGTGCTCTGCCAGATGCGCCGCAGCTCGTCCTGGAGGGACTCCCGGGTCTGTGCGTCGAGCGCGGCGAACGGCTCGTCCATCAGCAGCACGTCCGGGTCGTAGGCCAACGAGCGCGCGATGGCCACGCGCTGGCGCATGCCGCCGGACAGCTGGTGCGGGTGCCGGTCCTCGAAGCCGGTCAGGCCGACGAGGTCCAGGAACTCCCGTGCCCGGGCGGCACGTTGCCGCCGCGGCACGCCCGTGGCCTCCAGTCCGAACTCGACGTTCCCCTGGGCGGTGCGCCACGGCAGCAGCGCGTACTGCTGGAAGACGATGCCCCGGTCCAGCCCCGGCCCGGTGACCGGCTTGCCGTCGAGCAGGATCCGCCCGGCCGTCGGGGCCGACAGCCCGCCGAGGAGGTCGAGGAGGGTGGACTTGCCGCAGCCGCTGGGGCCCACGACGACCACGAACTCCCCCGCCCCGATCTCCAGGTCGATGCCGTCCAGGGCGGTGAAGTCCCCGAAGTTCTTGACCACTCCGTCGAACACGATCTTCGCCATGGCGGCCGTCATCCCTTTCCGTACGCGTTGAACTCGTTGGTGTAGAGGTCGGACGGCTTGAACTGCCCCGGCTTGATCTCGCCGCGCTCGCCGAGCCAGTCGAGCCAGAGCTGGAACTCCTTGTCGGGAATCCGGCCGCCCGTCTCGGCGATCCCGTACGACCGCCAGTACTGCAGGGCGGTGGTGTCCTCGTTGCGGCCGCGCTTCTTGACGATCTCCGTCATGCGGGCGACGACCTCCTCGCGCGGGGTGGTGCGGGACCACTCGATGGCCTTGGCCACGCCGGTCGTGAAGGTCCGTACGGTGTCCGGGTTCTGCTTGATGAAGCGCTCGGTCATGATGTACGTGCCCGCGCTGAACGGACCGAGCAGCTCGACGTCGGTGAACAGCGGGCGGATGCCGCCGGAGGCGACGGCCTTGTCGCGCAGGATGCCGGTGAGCACCCCGACCTCGATCTGCTTGGCGCGCAGCGCCTGTTCGGTGTTGACGGGCGGTATGACCAGGGGTTCGACCTTGGCGGCGTCCGCCTTGGAGAGGCCGTTGCGGCTGAGGTAGGTGTCGAGCAGGGCCTGGTAGTGGGCGCCCAGGGTGTTCATGCCGACCTTCTTGCCGATCAGGTCGCGGGCGGAGCGGATCGGGCTGTCCTCGAGGACGAAGTAGCCGGCGTAGGAGTACTGGTCGGAGCCGTACGAGGAGATGACGGCCTTGATCGGGGCCTTGCCCGCGGCGAGCTTGATGACCGCGCCGTTGAAGGCGCTGCCGAAGTGGGTCTGGCCGGTGGCGGCGGTCTGGATGTCCTGCGGGCCGCTGGTGGTGTTGCCGACCCATTCGAGCTTGACGTCCTCGAAGTAGCCGAGATCCGCGGCGAGTTCGGGCAGCGAGACCTGGCCGACCGAGCCCTGGTACTTGAGGGTCTTGATCTGCGAGCCGGATCCCGCGCCGGATCCGCCGCCGGTGGCGGTGGCCGTGCCGCAGCTCACCGCGGCCGCCGAGATGCCGAGCAGGGTCAGGAACTGGCGTCGGGAGGTGGAGGTGGAGAGGCGTGCTGCGGGCATGACGGGTCCTTGGCTGGGTGTGGGTCTCGGGGGGCGGGCTGCGTTACGGGGTGGCGGTGAGGGCGGTGGCGGTGGCGTTCGCGGCGCGCAGGGCGTCCGCGAACTCGTCGACGGCCTGGAAGAGGTCGAGCTCCGCCTCGGGCCGCAGCCGGTCGGGGCCGGATCCGCGTTCGACGGAGGAGTCGAGGACGAAGCGGCCGGCGGTGACGTGCCGGGCGCCGAGGGCGGAGAGGACGGGGCGCAGGGCGTAGTCGAGGGTCAGGACATGGGCGAGGCTGCCGCCGGTGGCCAGGGGCAGAACCGTTTTGCCGGCCAGGCCGTCCTGCGGGAGCAGGTCGAGGAAGGCCTTGAGCAGGCCGGTGTACGAGGCCTTGTAGACCGGGGTCGCGATGACCAGGCCGTCGGCGGCGGCGACGGCTTCGAGTGCCCGGCGGATCTCCGGCTCGCCGCGCCGGGCGGAGAGGAGGTCGGCGGTGGGCAGCTCGCGGACGGCGAGGTGGGCCGTGTCGAAGCCGGCGTGGGAGAGGCGGCGCAGCACGTGATCGGCGACGACGGCGGTACGGGAGTGGGTGGAGGGGCTGCCGGTGACGGCGAGCAGCTGGGGCACGGGGGCTCCTGGGGCTTCGTACGGGTGTCGGTTCGGGGGGCCGGGGGCCCGGGGCCCGGCCGGGGCCCGGGCGGGGCCCCGGCCGCGCGGGCCGGTCAGGACTCGGTGGTCGACGCGCCCGAGGCGATGCCGAAGGCGGGGTCCGGGACGGCCTCCGGGCTGAGCAGGCGGGAGGGCTCGCCGTCGGGGCCGACCGGGACGTCGCCGTCGACGGTGACGCGGCGCAGGGTGCGCTCGTGGTCGTCGGAGTCGTCGACGCCGTAGTGCTGGGTGGCGCGGTTGTCCCAGATCGCGACGTCGCCGGCCCGCCACTGCCAGCGGACGGTGTTCTCGGGGCTCTCGATGTGGGCCTGGAAGAGGTCCTGGAGGACGCGGGAGTCGCGGCCGGTGAAGCCGTCGATGCGCTGGACGAAGTTCCCGAGCAGCAGGGTCCGTTCGCCGGTCTCGGGGTGGACGCGGACCACCGGGTGTTCGGTGAGGAACTTGGTGGAGGTGAACACCTCGCGGTACTGGGCCAGGGCCTCGGGCAGGGCGTCGGGCTTGAGGGCGGCGTAGTCGTACTCGTTGGAGTGGACGGCGCGCAGGCCGTCGGCGAGGGTCCGGAGGGGGGCGGGGAGGTTGCTGTAGGCGGTGGCGGTGTTGGCCCAGAGGGTGTTGCCGCCGTACGGGGGGATGGTGACGGCGCGCAGGATGGAGAAGGCGGGGTAGGCGGGGACGAAGGTGACGTCGGTGTGCCACTGGTTGGCGCGGGCGCCGTGGTGGGAGTCGATGCCGAGGGCGTAACGGCCGTCCGCGGAGGGGACGGTGGGGTGCGCGACCGGGGTGCCGAGGAGCTGGGCGAAGGCCTCGTGGGAGGCCTCGTCGAGGTGGTCCTGGCCGCGGAAGAAGACGACCTTGTGGGCGAGGAGGGCGGCCCGGATCCCGGCGACGGTCTCGGCGGCGAGATCGCCGCCGAGCCGTACGCCGCCGATCTCGGCGCCGATGCGGCCGCCGATCTTGGTCACGGTGAGGGTGTGGGCGGTGGGCGTTGCGGTGGCCATGGGGGCTCCCTGGGCAGGGCTGCAGGGTTATTTCCGCAGCGGAAGAAATGGAGGTACGCGGATGCGGACGGGGTGCGGGGGCGCGACGACGCGCCACTGGCGACGGGGCGAGGACCGGGGGCGCGGAGGCCCCCCGGTCGGCCCGGAGGGGCGGCGTCGTGCGGTGCGCGGGTGGGGCGGCGCGGCCCGGCGGCTCAGTGGCGCGGTGGCTGCGGAGCTGTGCTCAGGCTCGGCGCGAGACGGCCGGACAGCGGCCCGGACACGCGCCCGGCGCGGTGCGGAGGCCGGGGGTGTGGAGCCGCGGGGCGAGGAGTTCGTTCGCGGTCATGACGCGGAGCCTGTCAGCGGTGCCGGGTGCGGTCAACCCCCGGGTGGGGGGCGGCTCCGAACCCCTGTCCGGGGTGGGGCCACGGCTCCGACCTGCCGGTTTCTCGGAATCCCGGGCTCCTGCCGGCTTGTTCCGCGGCCGAAAGCCGTGGCTGGATTTCACGGTCGTGCAACGCGCCCGCCACGTCCGGCCCCTGCGGGGCGCCCACTCCCCCACCCCGCCCCTTCCCGAAACCGGGGCCACCGCCCCGGACCCCCCTGGGGCTCCGCCCCAGACCCCGCGCCTCAAACGCCGGCGAGGCTGGATGTGCCCGCCCTCAGCCCCCATGTGCGGCCACAAGACCGGGGCTCCGCCCCGCACCCCGCGCCTCAAACGCCGGCGGGGCTGGATGTGCCCGGCGGGGCTGGTTGTGCCCGGCGGAGCCGGATGGGTCCGCCGGGGGGCTGGGTGGGTCCGGCGGGGGGCTGGGTGGGCTCGGTAGGGGAGCCTCGACGTGCTGGCTGGGGGGTGGCATTGCCCTCTGGCCCATCTTGCCGCGTCAAACGGACGGCAGGAGCGAAGAATCAGCCTCGCCGGCGATTGAGGCGCCGCCGGAGGCAAAACCAGCCTCTCCGGCGTTTGAGGAGCGGGGTCTGGGGCGGAGCCCCAGGACACGGCGCCGCACCCGGCATCTGCAGCGCCGCCTGGCGTTCGAGGAGCGGGGGTTCGGGGGGCGGGAGTTGACACCACGCCGAGCACCCCGCAGGGGGCCGGGCAGGGGACCGGCATGATCGGGGCATGCCCCCCGCCCCCGAGGAGACCCCGTGACGCGTATGACCGGTGACCGGCGGGCGGCCGCCAACGCCTCCGCCGTGCTGCGGACCGTGCTGGATCACGGCCCGGTCGCCCGCAGCGACATCGCGGGGCTGTCGGGGCTGAGTCCCGCCGCCGTGTCCCGGCAGGCGACCGCGCTGCTCCGCAGCGGGCTGTTGCGCGAGCTGCCCGGTCCCGGCGGCGGGGTGGGGCGGCCGCGGATCCCCCTGGACCTGCACACCGGCGCCGTCGGCGGGCCCGTCGTCGCCGGGCTGCACATCGGAGTGCCGTCCTCGACCTTCAGCCTCGTCGACCTGCGCGGGCACCTGCTCGCCCGGCGGTCGTTCCCGCACGACGGCCTCCCCCCGGCCGGACTGCCCGCCGAGATCGCCGGCCAACTCGGCCGGTTCCTACGCGAGTTCGGAACCCCCCGGCGCCCCCTCCTCGGGGTCGGCGCCGCCCTCGGCGGGTGGGTCCGCCCCGACGAGGGGGTCGTCGTGCACCACCCCGCACTGCACTGGCGGCAGAAGCCGCTCGGCGCCGAGCTGTCCGCCGCGCTCGGCGGGCTGCCGGTGCGGGTCGACAACCACGCCCGGGCCGTCGCGCGTGCCGAGATCCTCTTCGGCCGGCCGGAGGCCCGCCGCAGCCTGGTGCACCTCTTCATCGGCAATGTCGTCGACGCCGCCTTCGGGATCGAGGGGACCCTCCACCAGGGCCCGGGCGCGGCCGCCGGGGACGTGGCCCACCTGCCGGTGCCCGGTTCTCAGACCCCCTGCGCGTGCGGACGTACGGGCTGCCTCCAGGCGACCGCCTCCGACCTGGCGCTCGGCGCCGAGGCCGTGCGCCGCGGGATAGTGCCGGACCCGTCCGTCAACCTGCTCGTGGACGCGGCCGCCACCGGCGACCCGCGGGCCGACGGGCTGCTGCGCGAGCGCGCCCGCGCCGTGGGCCGCGCGGCGGCCCTTCTGTTGGATGTCTTCAATCCGGCGGTCATGGTCGTGACCGAGCTGGCGAGCGTTCTGGACGAGCGGTACCTGGAGGAGATCCGGGGCGCCGCGACGGCGCTCTCCCACGTCTGCGACGACCCGGAGCGGATCGTGACCCCGCACGCCGGTCCGGCCGTACTCCCGGAAGCAGCCGCAACGGTGCTGCTCAGCCGGGTATTCCGTGATCCTTTTAGTATGTCATGAGAGGGCGAGATCACACCCGGCGGTATGGTGCCCGCCTGAGCGGCCCCCCTAGCATTCGAGCCATGACGGTCCTGCCTGACGACGGGCTCTCCCTGGCCGCCGAGTTCCCTGACGCGACGCATGAGCAGTGGCAGCGCCTTGTAGAAGGCGTACTGCGCAAGTCGGGCAAGGAAGCCTCCGGCGAGGCCGCAGAAGACGCTTTGTCCACCCCGCTCGAGGACGGGCTCACCACCCGCCCGCTGTACACCGCGCCGCCCGACGGGTCGGCTCCCGACACCGGTTTTCCCGGCTTCGCCCCCTTCGTTCGGGGTGGCAGGCCGGAAGGCACCACCGCGAACGGCTGGGACGTGCGCCAGCGCCTCGCGGGCTCCGATCCCGTACGCGTGAACGAGGCGGCCCTCGCCGATCTCGAGAACGGGGTCACCTCCCTGTGGCTCACCGTGGGCCGGGGCGGGATCCCCGTCGACGGCCTCGCCCGGGCGCTGGAGGGGGTCTACCTCGACCTCGCCCCGGTCTCGCTGGACGCCGGGGCCGAATACGCGCAGGCCGCGCGGGCGTTGCTCGCGCAGTACTCCGAGCGCCAGGTCGCCCCCGCGGCGGCCCGCGCCTCGCTCGGTGCCGACCCGCTGGGCCACGAGGCCCGGACGGGCGAGGAGCTGGAGCTCGCCGGCGCCGTGGAGCTGGCCCGGGAGGCCGCCGCCGGGTGGCCCGGGATCCGCGCCCTGACCGTGGACGCCCTGCCGTACCACGAGGCCGGAGGCAGCGCCGCCGAGGAGCTGGGGCTGTCCCTGGCCACCGGTGTCGCCTACCTGCGCGCGCTGACCGGAGCGGGGCTGGGCGTCGAAGCGGCCCTCGGGCAGCTGGAGTTCCGCTACGCGGCCACGGCCGACCAGTTCCTCACCATCGCGAAGTTCCGCGCCGCGCGCCGTCTGTGGGCCCGTATCGCCGAGGCCTCGGGGGCCCCGGAGGCGGGTGCCCAGCTCCAGCACGCGGTGACCTCGCCGGTGATGATGACCCGCCGCGACCCGTGGGTGAACATGCTGCGCACCACCGTGGCCTGCATGGCCGCGGGTGTGGGCGGCGCGGACTCGGTCACCGTGCTCCCCTTCGACCACGAGCTGGGCCTGCCGGACGCCTTCGCGCGCCGCATCGCCCGCAACACCTCCACCATCCTGCTGGAGGAGTCGCACCTGGCCCGCGTGATCGACCCGGCGGGCGGCTCGTACTACGTCGAGCGGCTGACCGACGAACTGGCGCACGCCGCCTGGGAGTTCTTCCGTACGGTCGAGAAGGCCGGCGGCATGGCCGGCGCGCTGCGTTCCGGGCTGGTCGCCGAGCGGCTCGCCGCCACCTGGGCCGAGCGCTCGAAGAAGCTGGCCAAGCGCCGCGAACCGATCACCGGGGTCAGCGAGTTCCCGCTGCTGTCGGAGAAGCCGGTCGTACGCGAGCCCGCCCCGGCGGCGCCCGCGGGCGGGCTGCCCCGCGTCCGGCGCGACGAGGCCTACGAGGCGCTGCGCGCCCGGAGCGACGCCCACCTGGCGGCGACCGGCGCCCGGCCGAGGATCTTCCTGGCCGCGCTGGGCCCGGCGGCCGCGCACACCGCGCGGGCCACCTTCGCCTCGAACCTCTTCCAGGCGGGCGGCATAGAGCCCGTGCACGACCCCGTTTCCGTGGACGCGGAGACGGCCGCCGCGGCCTACGCCGCGAGCGGCGCCGACGGCATGGCCGTGCTGTGCTCCAGCGACGCGCTCTACGAGGAGCAGGCCGCGGCGGTCGCCGGGGCGCTGCGCGCGGCCGGCGCCACGACCGTGTTCCTCGCCGGCCGGCCCGGCACCGCGGAAGCCTCCGTGGACGAGTACGTCTTCGCCGGCTGTGACGCCGTCGCCGTGCTGTCCTCCGTACTCGACCGGATGGGAGTGCCCGCATGAGCATCCCCGATTTCTCCGAGCTCGCGCTCGGACCCGCCGCCTCCGCCGGCGTCTCCGAGGACCAGTGGCGTTCCTCGGTGAAGGAGTCCACCGGCACCGCCGCCGCGGACCTGCTGTGGGAGACCCCGGAGGGCATCGGCGTCAAGCCGCTGTACACCGGCCGGGACACCGAGGGCCTGGACTTCCTTCAGACGTACCCGGGCGTGGCCCCGTACCTGCGCGGCCCGTACCCGACGATGTACGTCAACCAACCCTGGACGATCCGGCAGTACGCCGGCTTCTCCACGGCCGAGGAGTCGAACGCCTTCTACCGGCGCAACCTGGCCTCCGGCCAGAAGGGCCTGTCGGTGGCCTTCGACCTGCCGACGCACCGCGGCTACGACAGCGACCACCCGCGCGTCACCGGTGACGTCGGCATGGCGGGCGTGGCGATCGACTCGATCTACGACATGCGGCAGCTGTTCGACGGGATCCCGCTGGACAAGATGTCGGTGTCGATGACGATGAACGGCGCGGTGCTGCCGGTCCTCGCCCTGTACATCGTGGCGGCGGAGGAGCAGGGCGTCTCCCCCGACAAGCTCGCCGGGACCATCCAGAACGACATCCTCAAGGAGTTCATGGTCCGCAACACCTACATCTACCCGCCCAAGCCCTCGATGCGGATCATCTCCGACATCTTCGCGTTCACCTCGCAGAAGATGCCGCGGTACAACTCGATCTCCATCTCGGGCTACCACATCCAGGAGGCCGGTGCCACGGCCGACCTGGAGCTGGCGTACACCCTCGCGGACGGTGTGGAGTACCTGCGCGCCGGGCAGGCGGTGGGGCTGGACGTGGACGCGTTCGCGCCGCGCCTGTCGTTCTTCTGGGCGATCGGCATGAACTTCTTCATGGAGGTCGCGAAGCTGCGCGCGGCCCGCCTGCTGTGGGCGCGCCTGGTGAAGCAGTTCGATCCGAAGAACGCCAAGTCGCTGTCGCTGCGCACCCATTCGCAGACCTCGGGCTGGTCGCTGACCGCGCAGGACGTCTTCAACAACGTGACGCGCACGTGCATCGAGGCGATGGCGGCGACCCAGGGCCACACCCAGTCGCTGCACACCAACGCCCTCGACGAGGCGCTCGCGCTGCCGACGGACTTCTCGGCGCGCATCGCCCGCAACACCCAGCTGCTGCTCCAGCAGGAGTCGGGGACCTGCCGGTCGATCGACCCGTGGGGCGGCAGCGCGTACGTCGAGAAGCTGACCTACGACCTGGCGCGGCGGGCCTGGCAGCACATCGAGGAGGTCGAGGCGGCGGGCGGTATGGCGCAGGCCATCGACGCGGGCATCCCGAAGCTGCGCGTGGAGGAGGCCGCGGCCCGTACGCAGGCCCGGATCGACTCGGGCCGCCAGCCGGTGATCGGCGTGAACAAGTACCGCGTGGAGAACGACGAGGCGATCGAGGTCCTCAAGGTCGACAACTCCTCGGTGCGCGCGCAGCAGATCGCCAAGCTGCGGCGGCTGCGCGAGGAGCGCGACGAGGCGGTCACGCAGGACACCCTGCGGGCGCTGACGAACGCGGCCGCGAGCGGCGAGGGCAACCTGCTCGCGCTGGCGGTGGACGCGGCGCGCGCCAAGGCCACCGTCGGTGAGATCTCCGACGCACTGGAGAAGGTGTACGGGCGGCACGCGAGCCAGATCCGTACGATCTCGGGTGTGTACCGCACCGAAGCAGGCGAGTCCCCGTCCGTGGAGCGCACCCGTGCCCTCGTCGACCGGTTCGAGGAGGCGGAAGGGCGCCGTCCGCGCATCCTGGTCGCCAAGATGGGCCAGGACGGGCACGACCGCGGCCAGAAGGTGATCGCGACGGCCTTCGCCGACCTGGGCTTCGACGTGGACGTCGGCCCGCTGTTCCAGACCCCGGCGGAGGTGGCCCGCCAGGCCGTCGAGGCGGACGTCCACGTGGTGGGCGTCTCGTCGCTGGCGGCCGGCCACCTGACCCTCGTACCGGCGCTGCGCGAGCAGTTGGCGGAGGAGGGCCGTGAGGACATCATGATCGTGGTGGGCGGGGTCATCCCGCCGGCCGATGTCCCCACGCTGCTGGAGATGGGCGCGACGGCGGTGTTCCCGCCCGGAACGGTCATCCCGGACGCGGCCCACGACCTGGTGACGCGGCTCGCCGCGGACCTGGGCCACGAGCTGTAGGCGGCCGGGAGCATGCCCCCGAAGATCGACATCGACGTGTACGTGAAGGGCGTGCTCGACGGGAAGCGCGCGCACATAGCGCGCGCCATCACCCTCGTCGAGTCCACCCGGGCGGACCACCGGGCGCTGGCCCAGCGGCTGTTGACCGAGCTCCTCCCGCACGCGGGGAACGCGCGCCGGATCGGCATCAGCGGTGTGCCGGGCGTGGGGAAGTCCACCTTCATCGACGCGTTCGGCACGATGCTGACCGGGCTGGGCCACCGGGTCGCGGTCCTGGCCGTGGACCCCTCCTCCACGCGTACGGGCGGCTCCATCCTCGGCGACAAGACGCGGATGGAGCGGCTCTCGGTGGACCCGGCGGCCTTCGTGCGGCCCTCGCCTTCGGCGGGGACGCTGGGCGGGGTCGCGAAGGCCACCCGGGAATCGATGATCGTCATGGAGGCGGCGGGCTACGACGTGGTCCTCGTCGAGACGGTCGGAGTGGGCCAGTCGGAGACCACGGTGGCGGGGATGGTGGACTCCTTCCTGCTGCTCTCCCTGGCCCGTACGGGCGACCAGTTGCAGGGCATCAAGAAGGGCGTCCTGGAGCTGGCCGACGTCCTGGCGGTGAACAAGGCGGACGGCCCGCACGAGCGCGACGCGAAGGCGGCGGCCCGTGAACTGTCGGGCGCGCTGCGCCTGATGCACCCCGCCGACGCGGCGTGGACCCCGCCGGTCCTGACGTGCAGCGCCCGGGAGTCGGCCGGGCTGGACGAGGTGTGGAACCGCCTCGAACAGCACCGGACCCTGCTGGACGCGGGCGGCCGGCTGGCGGCGAAGCGGGCGGCCCAGCAGGTGGAGTGGACCTGGTCGATGGTCCGCGACGAGCTGCTGGAGCGGCTGCGGGCGGACCCTGCCGTACGGGATCTCGCGCCGGCCCTGGAGGAGTCGGTCCGGGCCGGCGCCACCACCGCCACCTCGGCGGCGGACCGGATCCTGGCGGCCTTCGCGTCGGGTCAGCCCAGGAACTGAACGACCTCGGCGGTGAAGGCCGCCGGGTCGTCGCGCCACGGGAAGTGCCCGGCGCGGCGCTGCACGACCAGCCGGGGGTCCTGGAACAGCTCCGCGTAGCGGGCCACGACCTCCGGCACGGCGCCCAGGTCGCTCTTGCCGGCGAGCAGCAGGACGGGCCGGTCGAACTCTTCGAGCGCGGCCCGGGTGGCGGCCGGGTCGTAGGCGCCCTCGCTGCCGTAGACGGCCGCGGCCTCGTTGTTCCGCAGGGCGTCCTCGGCCTCCTTGCGGGTCTGGGCCGCGGCGTCCCAACGGCCGTGCGAGAACGGCTCGATCGCGTTCCAGTTCTCCGGGGTCGGGTGTCCGGCCAGGATGGCTTCGAGGGCGGCGTAGGCCTTGGCGAACCACGGCTGGTGGGAGTGCCGCCGCGCGGCCCGCAGCCGCATCTCGCCGGTGACCTCGATGCCGACGGCGAAGACGCTCGGGGTGATCAGCGCCATCCGGCCGATGCGCCGCGGGTGGCGGGCGGCGTAGAGCGCGGCGAGGTTCGCGCCGGCCGAGTGCGCCAGCAGGTCGAGGTGGTCGAGACCGAGGTGCTCCCGCAGGGCCTCCACGTCGTCGACGAGCCGGTCGCAGCGGTAGCTCGCCGGGTCCTGCGGTATGCCGGAGCTTCCGGTGCCCCGCAGGTCCAGCCGGATCAGCTGCCGGTGCGCGGACAGTCCGCCCAGCTCCTCCAGGTAGGAGGAGGCGAGCATGGGCCCGCCCGGCAGGCAGATGAGCGGGGGGCCTTCGCCGGTGACGTGATAGGCGAGCTCGGTGCCGTCGGGCGCGGTGAAGGTGTGCATGGCGCGGATCTTGTCAGCGCCGCGCCGCCCCGACAACCGCGTTCGGGCCTACGCCTCGACCAGTACCGATCCGGTGGCGGAGAGGGTCTGGTGCAGCAGCCGGGTCTGTTCCGCCGGGTCGTCGCTGCCCAGGAGGGCGGAGAGGACGGCGATGCGCGCCTGGCCGGCCCGGAGCGTCCCCGTCGGCACGGCGCCGGCCGCGACCAGGTCGACCGCGCCGCCGTGCGTGTAGATCTCGGTGACCGGCCCGGCCACGACGCGCGTGGTCAGCGCGACCAGCACGCCGCGTCCGACGGCCGCCTTGACGGCGTCCACGATCTCCGGGGTGGCGTTGCCCGCGCCCGTCCCGACCAGGACGACGCCGCGCGCGCCGGCTTCGACGGCGGCGTTCAGCAGCACCGGGTCGCCGTCGGCGTGGTGCACCACCACGTCCACGCGCGGCGGGAGTTCCGGCATCGCCGGCAGCGGGAGCGGCTCGGGCCGCTGCGGTTCGCGCAGGACGGTGACCTTGCCGAAGCCGATCTTCCCGAACAGTTCCTTGGAGGGATCGGCGAACGCGTCCAGCGCCACGGCCTGCGTCTTCACCGTGCCGCGCGCGGCGTGCACCCGGCCCGCGAAGGCGATCAGCACGCCCAGCCCGCGCGTGGTGGCGGCGGTGAGCAGCGCGTCGTAGAGGTTGCCCGGCCCGTCCCCGTCGGCGGTGCCCATGGGCCGCTGGGAGCCCGTGAACACGACGGAGCGCGGGTCGTGGTGGTGCAGGTCGACGAGGAAGGCCGACTCCTCGAGGGTGTCGGTGCCGTGCGTGACGACGATGCCGTCGACGTCCGGGTCGGCGAGCACCTCGTGCACGGTGCGCAGCAGCGTGAGCTGGTGGGCGGTGGTCAGCCGGGGGCTGTTCACGCTGAACAGGTCCACCAGCTCGACGGTGATGCCCTCGGGCAGCGGCGCCGTGGCCATGACCTCGCTGCCGTCGGCGTCCGCCGCGAAGCCGGAGCCCTGCCAGCGGCTGGCTATCGTCCCACCGGTGCTGATGACGACGATCCGTCCCATGGCCGTGGCCGCCCTTCCCTCGTACGTATGTGCTGAAAGCAGCAATGATAGGGAGATCTACGCGCAATGCGATTGCGTCTTTGACCCGTCTCGTAACATTCGATGGGTGATAATTGCGTGATGGATGCCATTGACCGGGATATCTTGCGCGAGCTCCAGGCGGACGGGCGCCTCAGCAACCAGGAGCTCGCCCAGCGCGTGGGGCTCACCCCCTCCCCCTGCATGCGCCGGGTCCGCCAACTGGAACAGGACGGGGTGATCCAGGGCTACCGCGCCGTGATCTCCCCCGAGGCGGTGGGCCGCGGCTTCGAGGTGCTCGTCTCGGTGGAGGTGCGCCGCGACCGGGCCGCCGTCGAGGCCTTCGAGGCCGCCCTCCAGGACATCCCCGACGTCATCGAGGCCTACCGCCTGTTCGGCAGCCCGGGCTGCCTGCTGCGCATCGCCGTCGCGGATCTGCGCGCGTACGAACGCCTGTGGATCGAGCAGCTGACGGCCCTCTCGGGGGTCACCGAGGTCAATTCGCAGATCATCATGAAGCGCATCAAGGAACCGACCGGCCTGCCCGTCGAACGCTGACGGCCGGGCCCAGACAGGAAGCAGCACCCATGGAACCCCTCGGCCACGGCGACCCGGTCCGGCTGGGCCCGTACCGCCTCCTCGGCGTGCTCGGCGCCGGCGGCATGGGCAAGGTCTACTTCGGGCGGGACGCGGACGGCCGGACCGCGGCGGTCAAGGTGCTGCTGCCGGAGCTCGCCCACGACCCGAACCTCGCCCAGCGCTTCGTCCGCGAGGCACACACCGCCCAGGCCGTCACCAGCCCCGGCGTCGCCCGCGTCCTGAACGCGCACAGCGAGGACGGCAACCGGCCCTGGATCGCCACCGAGTTCCTGTCCGGACCCACCCTCGACGACGCCGTCCAGCGGTACGGGCCCTTCGACCCGGACGGCATGCGCGCCCTCGCCGCCTCCCTCGCCGCCACCCTCCGGGACATCCACGCGGCCGGGCTGGTCCACCGCGACCTGAAGCCCGCCAACATCGTCCTCACCGCGGCGGGGCCGCGCGTCATCGACTTCGGCATCGCGCGCCCCGAGCACGGGCTGACGCTCACCACCACCGGCCAGGTCCCGGTCACCCCCGGCTACGGGGCCCCCGAGCAGGTGCTCGGCCGGCGGGTGGGCCCGGCCGCGGACGTGTTCTCGCTGGGCGCGGTGCTCGCCTACGCGGCGACCGGGCGGCGCGCCTTCGACGGGACGCACGTGGCGGCCGTCCAGTACGAGGTGGTGCACGGCGAGCCCCAACTCGGCGGTGTTCCCGACGACCTGCGCGCGCTGATCGCGCCCTGCCTCGCCAAGGACCCCGCCTACCGCCCGACGCCCGAGCAGATCGCCGGCGCCTTCGCCCCGCCGCGCGGCGCCGACCGGGTGTGGCGTACGGGGCCGCTCGCCAAGGACATCGCCCGCCGCGGCACCGAGGCCGAGCGGCAGGCCACCCTCCTCGTACAGGAGCCCGGAACCGGCCCCTCCCGCAGGCGGCTGCTGCGGATCTCGCTGGCCGCGGGCGGGGTCCTGGCCGCGGGCGGCGGCGCCGGGGCCTGGTGGCTGCTGCGCGGCGAGGAGCGGGCCCCGAACGTGCCCGGGCTGGCCGGCGGCGCGGAGCCGCTGCCGCTGTCCGCCGCGCAGTCGGGGAAGGCCCCCGAACCGCTGTGGGGTCCGCTGCCGGTGGCGGCGAAGCCGGAGAACGGCACGACCCTGACCCCCCTGTCGCTGCGCGACGTGGTCATGTTCGCCTCGAAGGACGGCGGCCTGGCGGCCCGGCTGACGCGCGACGGCCGGGAGAAGTGGCGCATGGCCGACATCGCACCGGCGGCCGGCCTCCTCGCGTTGGAGGAGCCGCTGTTCGCCGCTGCGGACGCGCACGGGGCGCTGCGCGTCCACGAGGCCTCCACGGGCAAGCTCCAGTGGTCGATGCCGGGCGCGGAGGTCGGCCGGATCCTGACCGCGGACGAGGAGTGCGTCTACGTGGTGACCCAGGGCGGCCGACTGCGCGCGATCGACCTGAAGCTGCGGACGGTGAAGTGGACGGTGCCGCTGCCGGCCACCGCCGTCGCGGGCGCGGGGCCCCGGGCCGCCGTGGGAGGCGCCACGCTCGTCGTGTTCGGGGCCGAAGGCACCGTGCGCGCGTTCTCCAGGTTCTCCGGGACCAAGACCTGGGAGATCGAGGGTCAGGCGACCTCCGCCATCGACCCGCTCGTCGTCGAGTTCAAGACCCCCGGCGACATCGACTACACCGTTTTCCTCGGCGGCCGCACCCTGACGGCCCACAGGATGGTCACCGGGGACGAGCTGTGGAAGGCCGCCGCCACCGGTGAGCCGCGCCAGGGTGCCGGGGGCTGGGGCGCCCCGATGCTGGACGGCAAGAACCTGGTCTGTGCGAACGGGACGACGCTGTCCTCCTTCACCACCGAGGGCAAGGAGCTCCCGGCGCGCGGCCAGGCCGCCCGGGGCCCGCTTCCGCACACCCGTCCCCTGCTCGAAGGCCAGACGCTCTGGGCGGTCGAGGGCGGAGGCAAGGGGGTCTCGGCCTACTCCAGCACCGACGGCAAACGGTTCTGGACCTGGGCGGCCGATTCCAGCGGGCCCTGGGCCTTGTCCGGTGTCGGGAACCGGGTGTTCCTCGTCAACGACGGGAACCTCACGGCCATGCCGACCGTGGGCTGACCCCGTGCCGGGCGGCCCCGCGATCACCGCTTAGGCTCGGGGCCGGACCACCGAACCGGGAGAGCGCGCGCATGGAACGCCTACGCCACGACGACCCGACGCAGATCGGGCCGTACGCGACCCTGGCGCGGCTCGACGCCGAACACGCCGGGCGGACCGTTCCGGAACGCCGCTACCTCGCGCGCGGCGGCGACGGGGAGCGCACGGTCCTGGTCTGCGTGCCGCCGGTCGGCGCGGATCCGTCGCGGTGGGCGCTGGAGGCCGAGGGTGCCCGGCGGCTGTCCGTGCCGGGGTTCCTGGACGTCGCGGAGGTGGGCGGTTCGGCCGGCTTCCCCTGGTACGCCGCCGCCTACACCCCGGCGTTGCCCCTGCCGGCGGTGCTCGCCGCGTTCGGCGGCCCCCTGCCCGAAGACACCGTACGTGGGCTGGGCGCCGGGCTGGCGCAGACGCTGGCTGCCGCGCACGCGCAGGGGGTGACGCACGCGGGGCTGTCCCCGGCCGCCGTGCTGGTCACCGCCTACGGGCCGCTGCTGACGTGCTTCGGGGCCGCGCGGGCGGGCCTCGCCGGGCTCGACCCGGGCTGCCTGGCCCCGGAACAGGCCTCGGGCGCGGCCGCCTGGACTCCGGCCGCCGACCTCTTCGCGCTGGGGGCCGTCCTGGCGTACGCGGCGACCGGCCACACGGTGCCGGAGCAGAGCGAACTCCCCGCGGGGCTGCGGCAGCTGGTGGGGTCCTGCCTGGCCCGCGACCCTGCCGACCGGCCGGCATCGGCCCGGGCCTTGCTGTGCGAGCTCCAATCGCCGGCGGGCTCGGCCGGACCGGCCGGCGCCGCGGCGCTCCTGGCATCCGCCGACCCGCGCCGTCCCGCCCGTGCGGGCTTTTCGGCCTCCGGCGGCGCCTCAAACGCCGGCGGGGCTGGGGTTTACCCGGCAGAGCCGAGCCCGGCCCCGCCGGGCGGGGCCGCCCGGGCCGACGGTGGGGGGACCGTGCTCGATCAGGCGGCCGCGCCGCCGCCCTTGTCACTGCCCGGCCGCGTGGTCGCCGCGCTCGCGGCCCAGTCCGCCGCGCTCCTCGCCGCGGAACTCCCCGTCCCCCAGAAGGTGCACTGAACCCGATGCCCCTCGCCCCGGCACCCTTCACCCCGCTCACGCACGACGATCCGCAGCACCTCGGTGGCTACCGGCTGCTGGCCCGGCTCGGCAGCGGCGGCATGGGCACGGTCTACCTGGCCCGCTCGGCGGGCGGTCGTACGGTCGCGCTCAAGACCGTGCACACCCGGATCGCCGCCGACACCGCCTTCCGTACCCGCTTCCGGCTGGAGTCGGACGCGGCTCGGATCATCGGTGACCGGTACGGGGCCCGCGTGTTCGGCGCCGACCCGCTCGCCGCGACGCCCTGGCTGGCGACCGAGTACGTGCTCGGGCCGCAGCTCGACGAGGCGGTCCGGCTCAGCGGTCCCCTGCCGGAGCCCTGCGTCCGCTCCCTGGGCGCGGACCTCGCCCACGCGCTCGGCCAGCTGCACCGCTCGGACGTGGTGCACCGCGACCTCAAACCCTCCAACATCATGGTGACGGCCTCCGGCCCCAAGGTCATCGACTTCGGCATCGCCCGCGCCCTCGGCGACGAGCGGCTCACCACCGTCGGCACCGCGGCCGGCACGCCCGCCTACATGTCGCCCGAGCAGGCCGGCGGACTCGAACACGCCCCGGCCGGCGATGTGTTCGCGCTCGCGGGCGTACTCGTCTTCGCGGCGTCCGGGCACGGCCCCTTCGGCGGCGGGCAGGCCGCCGACCTGCTCTACCGGGTGCGGTACGCGGACCCCGATCTGGGCGGCGTACCGGCGGAACTGGCGCCACTGCTGGCCCGTTGTCTCAGCAAGGACCCGGCGCTGCGACCCACCACGGCCGAGCTGGCGCGGCTGCTGGCTCCCGGCGAGGGCGCGTTCGCGGACGGGCTGCCGCAGCCGGTGCTCGCGGACATCGCCCGGCGCAGCACGGCGGTGTGGCAGGAACCCCCGGGCCGTCTTCCCGCTCCGGCCGGGGAACCGGCGACGGTCCTCACGGCCGGCATGTCACGCCGCAGACTGTTCTCGCTCACCGGAGGCGCGATCGGCGCGGCGGCGCTCGCCACCGCCGGTGCCGTGTGGGCCTGGCCGGACAAGACGACGGCCCCCAAGCCGCTCGCCCTCCAGCCGGCTCCCGCCTCGCTGTGGAAGGTCTCCCTCTCCACTTCCGGGGTGGACTTCGCTCCCCTGCGGGTGGGCGACGGAGTCTTCCTCGTCGCGGGAACCGTGGCCGAGAAGGTCGATCCCTCGACGGGTGCACACGCGTGGCAGGAGAACCTGCAAGGTCCCTGGCGCATGGCCACCGACGGCAAGGAGCTGTACGCGCTGCGGGAGCCGGAGGGCGACGCCGCCGATGCCCCCAGGACGGCGAAGCCGCTCGCGGTCGACCGGATCCCGCGGACCGACGGCAAGGGGAAGGCGCTCGTGACCCTCGACGCCTTCGACGGCAACCACAAGCTCAGCCAGCTCCTGTGCGTGGACGGGGACACGGCGTACCTGTCCGCCAAGGCGGCCGCAGGCGCGGAGTGGTTCCTCGTCGCCGCGAGCCTGAAGTCCGGCCGGGAGCTGTGGCGTCAGAAGGCGGCGGCGCCCTTCGAGCGCCAGTCGACACCCGCCCTCGTACGCGGCAAGGTCGTGAAGGGCGGCCTCCTGCTGTGCCGCCGCTCGGAGGCGGGGGAATCCCTGGGCCTGTCCCTGCACGACACCGCCACCGGCGCCGTCCGCTGGGAGAAGGCCGGGCTGTCCGTCACGGGTGCACTGCCCTACGCCCTGGCCACGGACGAGGACCACGTCTACATCGGCGCCGACTCCCTCCAGGCGCTGCGGCTCATCGACGGCGCGACGGCGTGGTCCTTCGGAGAGGGCCGGGACTTGGGCAACAAGCCGTACGGCATCCGCCGTTACGGGCTCCCGGCCGTCCACGAGGGGGTCGTCTACGCCGTCGAGAGCGCCCGCGGCATCGTCGCCGTCGACGCCCGCACCGGCGTCGCGCTCTGGTCCGAGGAGCCCCTGAAGGACACCACCGCCAACGGCGACGTCGCGCCGGTGGTGGTCGGCGGGCTCGTCCTCACCATGGACAAGATCGGCCTGCGGGCCGTCTACGCCCGCTCCCACAAGCCGCTGTGGCGCTACCCGACGACGGCGGTCGCCCTGGCCGCCGATCCGGGCGGCGGGCGGGTCTACGCCCGCGAGGAGCGGATGGCGCTCGCCCTCCCGATCGACAGCTGACTGCGCAGGCGGCGTCACCCCTGCCAGCTGTGGGGGGCGCGGAAGCCGGGGGTGCGTTCCAGGCGGCGCCAGCCGGCCTGGGAGCGGGTGGGTGCGGGGATGTCGGGGGTGGTGGCGGCGCGGGCGAGGAGGATCGCGGTGATCGCGGCGAGTTCCTCGGGGGCGGCGTTGCCCTTTTCGACGCGCAGCAGGGTGTCGGTGCTCATGGGTGGCGGGTCTCCTTACTGCGGCGGGTTGCCGTGCTTGCGGGAGGGCAGGTCGGCGTGCTTGTTGCGGAGCATCGAGAGCGCGGCGACGAGGGTCTCGCGGGTCTCGGCGGGGTCGATGACGTCGTCGACGAGGCCGCGTTCGGCCGCGTAGTAGGGGTGCATCAGCTCGGCCTTGTACTCCTTGACCATGCGGGTGCGCATGGCCTCGGGGTCCTCGGCGTCCGCGATCTGCTTGCGGAAGATGACGTTGGCGGCGCCCTCGGCGCCCATCACCGCGATCTCGTTGGTGGGCCAGGCGTAGGTGATGTCGGCGCCGATGGACTGGGAGTCCATGACGATGTAGGCGCCGCCGTAGGCCTTGCGCAGGATCAGCGAGATCCGCGGCACGGTCGCGTTGCAGTACGCGTACAGGAGCTTGGCGCCGTGGCGGATGATCCCGCCGTGTTCCTGGTCGACGCCCGGCAGGAAGCCGGGCACGTCCAGCAGGGTGATGATCGGGATGTTGAACGCGTCGCACATCTGGACGAAGCGGGCGGCCTTCTCGGAGGCCTCGATGTCCAGGACGCCGGCGAGGTGGCCGGGCTGGTTGGCGACGATGCCCACGACCTGCCCGTCCAGACGGGCCAGCGCGCAGATGATGTTGCGGGCCCAGCGCTCGTGGATCTCCAGGACGTCGCCGTCGTCGACGAGTTCCTCGATGACCTTGAGCATGTCGTAGGGGCGGTTGCCGTCCGCGGGCACCAGGTCCAGCAGCACCTCGCTGCGGCGGTCGGCCGGGTCGGAGGACTCGTGGACGGGCGGGTTCTCCCGGTTGTTGGAGGGCAGCATCGAGATCAGGTAGCGGACCTCGGAGATGCACGTCTCCTCGTCGTCATACGCGAAGTGCGCCACACCCGAGGTCTCCGCGTGCACGTCCGCGCCGCCCAGACCGTTCTGGGTGATCTCCTCACCCGTCACCGCGCGGACCACGTCCGGGCCGGTGATGAACATCTGCGAGGTGTCGCGGACCATGAACACGAAGTCCGTCAGCGCCGGGGAGTAGGCGGCGCCGCCCGCGCACGGGCCCAGCATCACGCTGATCTGCGGGATCACACCCGAGGCCTTCGTGTTGCGCTGGAAGATGCCGCCGTAACCCGCGAGGGCGGAGACGCCCTCCTGGATACGGGCACCCGCACCGTCGTTCAGCGACACCAGCG
Organism: Streptomyces sp. NPDC057010; assembly: GCF_042673805.1. Taxonomy (NCBI): domain Bacteria; kingdom Bacillati; phylum Actinomycetota; class Actinomycetes; order Kitasatosporales; family Streptomycetaceae; genus Streptomyces; species Streptomyces sp. NPDC057010. Next base: position 169,295 of record NZ_JBHUSC010000003.1, read on the forward strand.
GCGCACCGGCCGCGATCGCCATGTCCATGATCTTGTGGATCTTCGTGGCGTGGGCCTCGCCCAGAGCGCCGCCGAAGATCCGGAAGTCGTGCGCGTACACGAAGACCGTGCGGCCCTCGACCGTCCCCCACCCGGTGATCACACCATCGGTGTAGGGCTTCTTCGCCTCCAGGCCGAACCCCGACGCCCGGTGCCGGCGCAGCTGCTCGACCTCCTTGAACGAACCCTCGTCCAGGAGCAGCGCGATGCGCTCACGGGCAGTCAGCTTGCCCTTGGCGTGCTGGGTCTCGGTCGCGCGGTCACTGGGGCCACGCCGCGCCTGCTCACGCAGCGCGTGCAGCTCGGCCACGCGCCCGCGGGTGTTCACCCCGCGGGTGGCCGTCTCATCGGTGATGGTCATGACAGGTACTCCTCGTGTGTACTGCGGTGGAAGTCATCGGTGTGCGGTCTGCCGGGACGCCTCGGCGGAAGCGGACGCCGGCCGGGCGGCGCGCGGCAGGGCGATCGCGGTGATCAGGAGCCCGCGGCGGGCCATCCAGGTGCCGTTGAACGACGTGAGACGGGTGCCGTCCACGGTCGGGCCCGGCACCAGCAGGCGGGCGTGGAAGGTACCGGCCTCCGCGTCGACGGTGATCATCACCTCGTCGAAGTCCAGCCACCGGCCGGTGATCGGGTACCAGGCCTTGTAGACGCTCTCCTTGGCGCTGAAGACCAGGCGGTCCCAGTGCACGTCGGGGCGGAGCGGGCCCAGCCGGTTCAGCCAGAGCCGTTCCTCGGGGATGGTGACCAGCGCGCGCGTCCCCGGGTTGGCGATCGGCAGGTTCGGCTCGGCGTCCACGCTGATCGCCGCGAGGTCGGTGGCGCGGGCCACGGCCGCGGCCCGGTAGCCGGCGCAGTGGGTCATGCTGCCGACGATGCCCTCGGGCCAGCCGGGCGCGCCGCGCGTGCCGGGGAGGATGGGTGCGGGCGGGATGCCGAGCCGGGCCAGCGCCGCGCGGGCGTTGCCCCGTACCGTCGCGAACTCCCTCCTGCGTTCGTCGGTGCTGTCGGCCACCAGGGCCTTCTCCTGCGGGTACAGCACGGATTCCGGCAGGTCCCCGAAGGTCTCTTCGGCGAAGGCCGTGGCGGGCAGCAGTTCTTCGATCACGCGGGTTCCCCCTGTCGTCCTCGGGTGTCTCCGCGGCCGGGCAGGATCCTCACGAGGCCGCCCGGTCCGGCGGGGCGCCTGCTCCACTCGCGCGGGTAGCCCAGCGAGACCTCCTCGAAGGGGACCCCGTCGCGGTGGATGGTGCGGCGGATGTGCAGGTGGCCGTAGACCATCGCCGCGGCGTGGAACCGCAGGTGCCAGTCGGCGGTCGCCTCGGTACCGCACCACAGGGCGAATTCGGGGTGCCAGAGCACGTCCATGGGCTCGCGGACCAGCGGGTAGTGGTTGACCAGCACGGTCCGGGTGCCGGCCGGGAGCGCGGCGAGCCGGGCCTCCGTGACGGCGAGCCGGGCCCGGCACCAGGCTTCGCGGCTCGGGTAGGGGTCGGGGTGGAGCAGGAACTCGTCCGTGCAGACCACCCCGGCCTCCTCCGCCACCCGGAGCGCGGCCTCCTTGGAGGCCGTGCCCGGCGGGCGGAAGGTGTAGTCGTACAGGAGGAAGAGCGGGGCGACCGTGACCGGGCCGCCCTCGCCCTCCCACACCGGGTACGGGTCCTCGGGCGTGACCACGCCCAGGGAGCGGCACATCTCCACGAGGTGCCGGTAGCGCTGCTCGCCGCGGAGCTGGAGGGGGTCCTCGCGCGGTGTCCACAGTTCGTGGTTGCCCGGCGCCCAGACGACCTTCGCGAACCGGCCGGCGAGCAGGCGCAGGGCCTCTTCGATCTCGGAGGCGATCTCGCCGACGTCACCGGCGACGAGCAGCCAGTCGTCCTCCGTCTCCGGCCTCAGCTCGTCGAGGATCCGCCGGTTCTCTTCGTAGTGGATGTGCAGGTCGCTGATGGCGAGGAGCGAACCGCCCGCCCTCCGTGCGCTGTTCGGCATGGCGGATTCCCGTCAGACCGCGACCGGGCGCGTGGTGACGCGCTTGCGGATCGCGGAGAGGACGGCCTCCTGCTCGTGGACGAGGTAGAAGTGCCCGCCCGGCAGTACCTTCAGCTCGAATTCCGTTTCGGTGTGCTCCTCCCAGCCGCCGACGCCTTCGACGTCGACGCGGGGGTCGCTGTCCCCGACGAGGGCCAGGACCGGGCAGGTGAGGGCGGGCCCGGGGGTGATGCGGTAGGTCTCGACCGCCTGGTAGTCGCCGCGGATGGCCGGGAGGATCATCCGCAGGATCTCCTCGTCGCCCAGCAGGTCGGCGTCGGTGCCGCTGAGCGCCTTCAGCTCGGCGACCAGGCCGTCGTCGGACCGCTTGTGGACGTTGGCCTCGCGCTGCAGGTGCGGGGCGCGGCGGCCGGAGACGACGAGCGCCGACGGGGCGGTGCCGCGGGCCTGGAGCCTGCGCGCCACCTCGAAGGCGACCAGTGCGCCCATGCTGTGCCCGAACAGGGCCAGCGGGCGGTCGTCGTCCCCGGCCAGGGCCAGTTGTTCCACCACGTGGTCGGCGAGGACGCCGACTTCGGTGATGACCGGCTCGGACCGACGGTCCTGCCGGCCGGGGTACTGGACGGCCAGCACCTCGATGTCCGGCGACAGGGCCCGGGACACCGGGAAGTAGAAGCTGGCCGAACCGCCGGCGTGCGGGAGGCACACGAGGCGCGTCGGGGCCTCGGGGGCCGGGTGGAAGTTCCGTATCCAGAGATCGTCGGTCATGAGTGTGTTTCTTCCCTTGCGTCTTCCCGGTTGTTCCTGTGACTGGTTCCGCTACGCCTTGCGGAAGACGTCCTTCACGGCGATCTTCCCGTCGCGGATGGTGAAGAGGTCGACGGCACGGTCGAGGACCTTGCCGTCCGGGGAGTTGACGGTGAATTCGAGGATCACGCGGTCCTCGACCTCCAGGAGCTCGCCGTATTCCAGCGTGATCCCCTTGGCCTCGTATTCCTTGCGCAGACCGATGATCTTGTCGAGGAAGGCCGGGATCTCCTCACGGGTGTAGGTGGTGCCCGGCTCGGCGCCTTCGGCCATGATCCAGCGGCCGTCCTCGGTGAAGCAGTCGGCGGCGGCTTCGATGTCGTCCCGCAGGCCGGCCTCGAAGAAACGGTTGACGATGTCCTTGCCCTTGCCCATGACGGTGTTGCCTTTCGTTGTGTGACGGATGGTTCGGGGATTGATCGGCGATTGACCGGGGATTGACCGGCCGGTCAGGCCATGCGGACCGGAAGCTTTTCCAGGCCGCGGAACTGCGCGGTGTAGCGCCATTCGAGAGCGGCCGGTTCGACGGTCAGCCGCCAGTCCGGGAAACGCTCCAGAAGCTTGGTGAAGATGATTTCGCCTTCGAGGCGGGCGAGCGGGGCGCCGAGGCAGTGGTGCACGCCGTGCCCGAAGGACAGGTGGGAATGGGCCGAAGGCCTGGTCACGTCCAGCCGGTTGGGGTCCGCGTACTTCTGCGGATCGCGGTTCGCCGACATCAGCGCGATGAAGACGATCTCGCCCTCGGGGATGGTGACGTCGCCGACCTCGACGGGGCTCGTGGTGTAGCGGATCGTCGAAAGGTTCAGGGGGCTCTCGTAGCGGAGGAACTCCTCTACCGCGCCCGGGATCAGCGAGGGGTCGGCGCGCAGCTGGTCCTGCTGGTCGGGGTGGTCGAGGAGCGCGAGCACACCGCTGCTGATCATGTTGGCGGTGGTCTCGTAGCCGGCGTTCATCACCAGGAAGATCGTCGACATGAGTTCGGTGTCGGTGAGCTTCACGCCGTCGTCGTCGGCCTCGATCAGCGCGGAGACCATGTCCTCGCCGGGGTTGGCGCGCTTCTCGGCGACGAGCTGCCCCAGGTAGGCGAAGGCCTGACCGAGGGCCTTCTGCTTCTCCTCCGCGGAGATGTCGACGCTCGCGAGGGCGCCGCTCCACGTCTTGAAGTCCTCGAACCGCTCCTCGGGAACGCCGAGCAGGTTGCCGATGACGTAGATCGGCAGCGCGAGGGCGATGTCGTCGACGAGGTCGAACTCCCGGCCGGGGACGATCCGTTCCAGCAGGGCGTCGGTGGTCTGCTCGATCCACGGCCGCATCTTCTGGACCCGGCGCATGGTGAACGCCTTGCCGATGAGCTTGCGCAGCCGGGTGTGCTCGGGCGGGTCGCTGAACAGCATGCTGCGCGGCTGCTCGGTGGCCCGGAAGTCGGGGTCCACCGACTGGGCCGTCACCACGGCCGGCAGGTTCACCGCGTCCTTGGACAGGCGCGGATCGGCGAGCAGCGCACGGCCGTTCTCGTAGTCGGTCACCACCCACGCGTGGAGTTCGGTGGCGAGGGTCTTGACCACGTGGCGGCGGACGCCGCCCTCCTCGCGGAGCTTCTCGTACGTGGCGTAGGGGTCCTGCACGAAGCTCCAGCTGAGCAGGTCGACTCCGCCTGCTTCGATGGTCGTTCCGATGGACAAGGGAAGGTCCTTTCCGAGTGCCGTGCTCATACGAGCCCGGCCAGCCAGTGGTCGACGGCCTTCGCCGTCGGTTCCGCGAATTCCTCGATGACGGTGAGGTGGTCGCCGGCCGTGGCCACCTCGGTGTGCGGCAGCGGCCATCCGGCGCGCGCGCTGCCGAAGGGGGTGGCGCCGGGCTCCAGCAGGAAGTCGGCGGCCCGCACGACCAGCGTGGGCACGGTGGCGGCCACCGCGGGCGCCCAGTGTTCGAACAGCGACAACCAGCGGCCCATCGCCATCAGCTTGGTGTCGTCCACCATCGCGACGAGCTCGGGCCGGGCGGCCAGCTGCTGGAACAGCGAGGTCTGGAGCTCGGCCGTCTCGGCGTCGCCCGGCAGGTACGTGTCGAGGAGGACGATGCCTTCGGCGCGCTGTCCGCCGTCGGCGTCGAGGGCCTCCGAGACGGCGTGGGCGATCCAGCCGCCGGAGGAGTACCCGACCAGGACGAACGGCCGGCCGCCGGCGGCTTCCCGCACCGCCGCCACCTGGTCGCGCACCGCCTCGTCGAGGGTGGCGGGCAGCCGCTCGCCGGGCTCGTAGCCGGGCAGGGACAGCGCGCGGACGGTGTAGCCGTCGCCGAGGGCGGCGGCGAGCCGGGTGTACTGGAGGGGGCTGGCCGGGGCCACGAAGGAGGGCAGGCAGATCAGTACGGGGCCGCCGTCCGCGCCGGCTGCGCCGACTGCGCCGACTTGGCCGTCGTCGGCCGGGGAGAAGCGGACCGGCCGGCGCACGGCGTCGCCCGCGGGCTCCTCGGCCGCCAGCCGGGAGGCGGCGGCGAGGAACCGGATGCCGTCGGGACCGCGGCCCGCCAGGCACGCCTGGCGGAACCGCTCCACCAGCCCGTCACCGGCCGGGGCGGCGGGGGCCTCGGGAGCGGCGGGGAGGGTGGCGCCGAGGTGCGCGGTGAGCGCGGCGACCGTGGGGTGGTCGAAGACGTCGGCGGCGTTCAGCGCGATGCCGGAGGCGGACCGGATCCGGGAGCGCAGTTCGACGACGGCGATGGAGTTGATCCCCATGTCGGTGAACGACTGCCGGTCGTCGATGGCGTCCGGATCGGGGTGCCCGAGCACCGCGGCCACCTGCGCGCGGACCAACGCGGGCACATCGAGCGGGCCTTCGGGGGCGGCGGGCGTGAGCGCCGCCGTCGTGTGACCGGTCCCTGCCTGGGCGGACCGGGCGAGGGAGGCGCCGTCGGGCCAGTACCTCTCGTGCTGGAAGGCGTAGGTCGGCAGCTCGACGCGGCGGGCACCGGAGTTTTCGTAGTACGAGGACCAGTCGACCGGGACACCCCTGGTGAACAGCCCGCCGAGGGCGGCGATGAGCTGCTCCGGCTCCGGCCGGCCCTTGCGGAGAGCCGCGACCCCCGGGATCTCAGCGACGTCGGCGGCGAGGGCGGTCAGGACGCCGTCGGGGCCGAGTTCGAGGAGGGACTCGACGCCCCGGGCCTCGATGGTGGCGACCGCGTCGGCGAAACGGACGGGGCGGCGGACATGGTTAACCCAGTAGTCGACCGAGGTCAGCTCCTCCGCCGTGGCTTCCTGGCCGGTCACGGTGGAAACGATCGGGATCTGCGGGGCGTTGAACGTCAGCCCGGCGACGACCTTACGGAAGTCCTCCAGCATCGGCTCCATGAGCGGCGAGTGGAAGGCGTGGCTGACGGTGAGCTGCTTGAACTTCACACCCAGCGAACCGGCGATCTCCAGAACGTCCGCCTCAACACCCGCCAGAACCACGGACTTCGGGCCGTTGACCGCAGCGATACCGACGGTCTTCTCCCGGCCGGCGAGCAGCGGAAGAACCTGCTCCTCGGACGCCTGGACCGCGACCATCGCGCCACCGGCGGGCAGCGCCTGCATCAGACGACCACGCGCAGAGACAAGCGCGGCAGCGTCCTCAAGGGACAGGACACCCGCCACGTGCGCGGCGGCGATCTCACCGATGGAGTGACCGGCCAGAACCTCCGGCTTCACACCCCACGACTCGACCAGACGGAACAGCGCAACCTCAAGAGCGAACAGAGCAGGCTGCGTGTTCCCCGTCTCGTCCAGACCCTCACCAGAGAAGACCACGTCCCGGAGAGAGCCGTCCAGGCGCGACAGCACCTCGTCGAGGGCCGTGGCGAACGCCGGGAAGGCCTCATACAGCTCACGGCCCATACCGGCCCGCTGAGCACCCTGACCCGTGAACATCACGCCCACACGACCCGACCCGGCCACACCCTCGACGACCTCGTCGCCGACGATCACGGCCCGGTGGTCGAAGAGCGACCGGGACGCCACCAGCGAGGCACCGATGTCGACCGGGCGGGCGTCCGAACCGGCCGCGAACTCCCGCAGCCGCTCGATCTGCCCCTTCAGCGCACGAGCCGTACGGCCGCTGACCACGAACGGCGTCACAGCCGGGGCGACGCCCTCCGCCACGGTCTCCTCGACCGCCGGGGCCTGCTCCAGCACCACGTGCGCGTTCGTCCCGCTGATCCCGAAGGCGGAGACTCCGGCGCGCCGCGGGCGGCCGGTCTCGGGCCAGTCCCGGGCCTCGGTCAGCAGTTCCACGCCGCCCGCCGACCAGTCCACCTCCGGCGTAGGCTCCGTGACGTGGAGGGTGCGGGGCAGGGCGCCGTGCCGCATGGCCTCGACCATCTTGATGATGCCCGCGACGCCGGCGGCCGCCTGCGTGTGCCCGATGTTCGACTTGACCGAGCCGAGCCACAGCGGCCGGCCCTCGGGCCGCTCCTGGCCGTAGGTGGCGAGGAGCGCGTCCGCCTCGATGGGGTCGCCGAGGGAGGTGCCCGTGCCGTGGGCCTCGACCGCGTCCACGTCCGCCGCCGTCAGGCGGGCGTTCTCCAGGGCCTGGCGGATGACGCGGCGCTGCGAGGGCCCGTTCGGGGCGGTCAGGCCGTTGGACGCGCCGTCCTGGTTGACCGCGGTACCCCGCACGACCGCGAGGACCTCGTGCCCGTTGCGCACCGCGTCCGAGAGGCGCTCGACGAGCAGCATGCCGACGCCCTCGCCCCAGCCGACGCCGTCCGCGTCCGCCGAGAACGCCTTGGACCGGCTGTCCGGGGCCAGCCCGCGCTGGCGGCTGAACTCGATGTAGCCGGAGGGGGTGGACATGATCGTGACACCGGCGGCGAGCGCCAGGGAGCAGTCGCCGGCGCGCAGCGCCTGCACGGCGAGGTGCAGGGCCACGAGGGAGGAGGAGCAGGCCGTGTCGAGGGTGACGGCCGGGCCGGTCAGGCCCAGCGTGTACGAGATCCGGCCGGAGGCGACGCTGGCCGCGTTGCCCGTGATGAGCAGGCCCTCGATCTCCTTCGGCGGGTCGGTCAGCAGCAGGGGGTAGTCCTGGCCGTTGCCGCCGACGAACACGCCGGTCTTGCTGCCCCGCAGGCTGTCGGGGGCGATGCCGGCCCGCTCGATGGTCTCCCAGGCGACCTCCAGCAGCAGCCGCTGCTGGGGGTCCATGGCGAGCGCCTCACGCGGGGAGATCCGGAAGAAGCCCGGGTCGAAGCGGTCGGCGTCGTAGAGGAAGCCGCCCTCGTTGGCATACGTCGTACCGGAGTTGGCGGGGTCCGGGTCGTACAGGTCCTCGGGCCAGCCGCGGCCGTCGGGGAAGGGGCCGACCGCGTCGACGCCGTCGGAGACGAGGCGCCACAGGTCCTCGGGAGAGCCGACGCCGCCGGGGAAGCGGCAGGCCATGCCGACGATGGCGATGGGTTCGCGGCCGGCCGCCATCAGCTGCTGGTTCTGCTGCTTGAGTCGCTCCACGTCCTTGAGTGAGGACCGCAGCGCGGTGACGAGTTGTTCGTTCAGGTTGGTCATGACGCTCTCTCTGGTGCGTAGGGGCGGGGTGTCGTCAGGCGGCCGGGCCGCCACCCGCCAGCAGCAGCAGGCTTTCCGCGTCCATGTCGTCGATGGCGCCGATGGTGTCGATGGCGTCGCCGGTGCCCGCCGCGCCTTCCGCCGCAGCAGCGCCGCTGCCGGCCGCCGCGTCGGAGTCGGAGTCGGCGAGACCGAGCAACAGGTCGAGCAGGCCCGCCCGGCGGACGCGGTCGATCGGGATCGTGGTGAGCAGCTCGCGCAGCTCCCGCTCCTGCGGGTCCTCGGTGTCGTGGGCGGCGCCGCCGAGCTGCGGGAGCAGTTCGGCGCGGAGGAAGCCGGCGACGGCTTCCGGCGTCGGGTGGTCGAAGACGAGGGCGGCCGGCAGGCGCAGGCCGGTCGCTCCGTTGAGCCGGTTGCGGAGGTCGATGGAGGTCAGCGAGTCGAAGCCGAGCTCCTTGAAGGCGCGTTCCGGGTCGATGCTCTCCGGGCCGTTGTGGCCGAGGACCCGGGCGACCTGGGTCCGGACCAGCGCGGTGAGTTCACCGATCTGCTCCCCGGCGGGCAGCGCGGCCAGGCGCTGGGAGAGGGACTGCCCCTGCTCGCCGGAGCCGTTCGACGCGCTGCGCCGGTTCGCGGCCGGCACCAGGGCCCGCAGGACGGGGTGCAGCGTGTCCGTCTGGCGGCCGAGGACGGCGGTGTCGAGCGGCGCCGGTACGAGGACCGCGCGGCCGGTGCGGTTCCCGTGCTGCACGGCGGCGTCGAGGAGGGCCAGGCCGTGCTCGGGGGTGAGGGGAACGATGCCGGTGCGGCGCAGGCGGGTGAGGTCCGCCTCGCCCAGCTCGCCGGCCATGCCGCCGGCGCCGCCCCAGGCGCCCCAGGCGAGGGAGAGCGCGGGCAGTCCGGCGGCCCGGCGCTGCTCGGCGAGGGCGTCGAGGTAGGCGTTGGCCGCGGCGTAGTTGGCCTGCCCGGCGCCGCCGAGCACACCGGAGACGGAGGAGTAGAGGACGAACGCGGACAGGTCGAGGCCGCGCGTCAGTTCGTCGAGGTTGCGGGCCGCGTCGGCCTTGGGGCGCAGGACGCGGTCGAACCGCTCGGCGTCGAGGGACGCCACGACACCGTCGTCCGTGACACCGGCGGTGTGGACGACCGCGGTGAGCGGCTGCCCCTCCGGGACGGCGGCGAGCAGGGCGGCGAGTGCCTCGCGGTCGGCGGCGTCGCAGGCGGCGACGGTGACGTCCGCGCCGAGAGCGGCCAGGTCGTCGGCCAGCTCCTGCGCGCCGGGTGCGGCGAGGCCGCGGCGGCTGGTCAGCAGCAGGTGCCGCACGCCGTGGGCGGTCACGAGGTGGCGGGCGAGGAGGCCGCCGAGGGCGCCGGTTCCGCCGGTGACGAGAACGGTGCCCTCGGGGCCGCCGAAGGCCCCGGCCGGGTTCGGGGCGGCGTCGGTGCGGGTCCGGACCAGGCGCGGGGCGTGGGCGATGCCCCCGCGGAGCGCGAGCTGCGGCTCGTCCGTCGCGACGGCGGCACCGGCGGCGGCAGCGGCCGCTGCCGGGGTCGCGTCCTGGTCGCTGTCCACGAGGGTGATGCGGCCCGGGTTCTCGCTCTGCGCGGACCGGAGCAGGCCCCAGACGGCGGCCGCGGCCGGGTCGGCGGGCCGGGAGCGGTCGTCGGTGGCGACGGCGCCGCCGGTCAGGACGACGAGCCGGGAGTCCGTGAACCGCTCGTCGGCCAGCCAGCCCTGGATCAGCTCCAGGGCGTCGCGCGTGGCCGTGCGGACGTCGCCGGCCGCTTCCAGGGCGGCCACCGCCACGGCGGGGGCGGCGGCGAGGTCCGCCAGGTCGCGGGCGGAGCGCAGGACCGGGGCCTCGACCGGCTCGACGGTGCGGGCGTCGGTGACGGGCAGCCAGTCCAGCTGGAAGAGCCCGTCCGGGCCGCCCGCGGTGGTGGTGCGCAGCTCCTCGGGCCGTACGGCCTGCCAGGTCAGGGCCTTGACGGAGGCGACGGGGGCGCCCTCGGCGTCGACGGCGCCCAGGGTCAGGGTTCCGTCGCCGGCCGGGGTGATCCGGACCCGGAGCGCGGTCGCGCCCGTGGCCTGGACGCTGATCCCGGACCAGGCCAGCGGGGTGATCGCCGTGTCGGCGTCGCCGCCCTGCGGGTCGGCGGTGCCGGTGAGGACGGCGGCGTGCAGGGCCGCGTCGAGCAGGGCGGGGTGCAGGGCGAACTCCCCTGCCTCCGCGTGCTGCTCGTCGGCGAGGTCGACCTCGGCGAACAGCTCGCCGTCCGAGGTCCATGCGCGGCGCAGGCCCTGGAAGGCGGGCCCGTAGCCGTGGCCGCGCGCCGCGAGTCGCCCGTAGGCGTCCTCGACGTCGATCTCCGTGGCCCCGGCCGGCGGCCAGGTGGTGACGGGTGCCGGGGCGGAGCCGCCGGTCGCGGCGAGGAGGCCGTCGGCGTGCTGGGTCCAGGGCTGGTCCTCGCCGTCGGGCCGGGAGAAGATCCCCAGCTCGCGGCGGCCGGAGGCGTCCGGGGCGGCGACGATCAACTGGATCTGGACGGTGCCCTGTTCGGGCAGGACCAGCGGGGCGGACAGGGTGAGCCGCTCGACGGTGCCGCTGCCGACGCCGTCGCCGGCCTGGACGGCGAGCTCGGCGAGGGCCGCGCCGGACAGGGTCGCGGTGCCGAGCACGGTGTGGTCGGCGAGCCAGGCGTGGGCGGTGCGGGAGACCTGGCCGGTGAGGACCAGGCCCTCCCCGTCGGCGAGTTGCACGGCCGAGCGGAGCAGCGGGTGGCCGAAGGCGGGCGCGTTGGACCAGCCGGGCTCGGTGATGAGCCAGTAGCGCTCGTGCTGGAAGGCGTAGGTCGGGAGGTCGACGCGACGGGCGCCGGAGCCTTCGTAGTACGAGGTCCAGTCGACCGGGACGCCCTGGGTGAACAGCCTGCCGAGGGTGGCGACGAGCTGCTCGGGCTCCGGGCGGCCCTTGCGGAGGGCGGGCGAGGCCGTGAGGCCTTCGACCTCCGCGGCCATGGCGGAGAGGACCGCGTCGGGGCCGAGTTCGAGGACGGACTCGATACCGCGGGCCTCGATGGCCTCGATGGCGTCGGCGAAGCGGACCGGGCGGCGGACGTGGTTGACCCAGTAGTCGACCGAGGTCAGCTCCTCCGCGGTGGCCGGGCGGCCGGTGACGGTGGAGACGATCGGGATCTGCGGGGCGTTGAACGTCAGCCCGGCGACGACCTTGCGGAAGTCGTCGAGCATCGGCTCCATGAGCGGCGAGTGGAACGCGTGGCTGACCGTCAGCTGCTTGAACTTCACGCCCAGCGAACCGGCGATCTCCAGAACGTCGGCCTCAACACCCGCCAGGACCACGGACGTCGGTCCATTCACGGCGGCGATGCCGACGGTCTTCTCCCGGCCGGCGAGCAGCGGAAGAACCTGCTCCTCCGAAGCCTGGACGGCAACCATCGCGCCACCCGCAGGCAGCGCCTGCATCAGACGACCACGCGCAGAGACAAGAGCGGCAGCGTCTTCGAGAGACAGGACCCCGGAGACGTGGGCGGCAGCGATCTCACCGATGGAGTGACCGGCCACGACCTCCGGCTTCACACCCCACGACTCGACCAGACGGTAGAGCGCCACCTCAAGGGCGAACAGAGCCGGCTGCGTGTTGCCCGTGTCGTTCAGACCCTCACCCGAGAAGATCACGTCCCGGAGAGAGCCGTCCAGGTGCGACAGCACCTCGTCGAAAGCGCTCGCGAACGCCGGGAACGCCTCATACAGCTCACGCCCCATACCGGCCCGCTGAGCACCCTGACCCGTGAACAGGACACCGAGTCGACCCGACCCGGCGACGCCCTCCACCAGTTCGTCGCCCACCACAACCGCCCGGTGGTCGAACACCGCGCGTCCGGCGGCCAGGGACCAGCCAATGTCCGCCGGCCGGGCGTCGGAGCCGGCCGCGAACTCCCGCAGCCGCTCCAGCTGGTCCTTCAGCGCACCGGCCGTGCGGCCCGACACCGGCCACGGCGTGACCGCGGGGGCCGCTCCCCCGTCGGCTTCCGGCTCCTCGGCGACCGGGGCCTGCTCCAGCACCACGTGCGCGTTCGTGCCGCTCACGCCGAACGAGGACACCGCCGCGCGCCGCGGGCGGCCCGTCTCCGGCCAGTCCCGCGCCTCCGCGAGGAGTTCCACCTGGCCGGCCGACCAGTCGACCTCGGGCGAGGGCTCCGCCGCGTGCAGGGACTTCGGGAGGACGCCGTGGCGCATGGCCTCGACCATCTTGATGACGCCGCCGACACCGGCCGCGGCCTGCGTGTGCCCGATGTTGGACTTCAGCGAGCCGAGCCACAGGGGCTCCTGGCCGTGCCGCTGGCGCCCGTACGTGGCCAGCAGTGCGTCGGCCTCGATCGGGTCGCCCAGCCGGGTGCCCGTGCCGTGGGCCTCGACCGCGTCCACGTCGGCGGGCGACAGGCGGGCGTTCTCCAGGGCCTGGCGGATGACGCGGCGCTGCGAGGGCCCGTTCGGGGCGGTCAGGCCGTTGGACGCGCCGTCCTGGTTGACCGCGGTACCCCGCACGACCGCGAGGACCTCGTGCCCGTTGCGCACCGCGTCCGAGAGGCGCTCGATGAGGAGCATGCCGACGCCTTCGCCCCAGCCGACGCCGTCCGCGTCCGCCGAGAAGGACTTCGAACGGCCGTCGGCCGCGAGGCCGCGCTGGCGGCTGAACTCCACGAACGTGCTCGGCGTGTGCATGACGGCCACGCCGCCCGCGAGCGCCATCGAGCACTCCCGGTTGCGCAGGGCCTGGCCGGCGAGGTGCAGGGCCACCAGCGACGAGGAGCACGCCGTGTCGACGGTGACCGTGGGGCCGGTCAGGCCGAAGGAGTAGGCGAGGCGGCCGGAGATGACGCTGCCGGCGTTGCCCGTCATCAGGATGCCTTCGAGGTCCTGCGGGATGTCACGGACCGGCGGCGCGTAGTCGTAGTACATGACTCCGGCGTAGACGCCGATGTCCGTGCCGCGGACCGACGCCGGGTCGATGCCGGCCTGCTCGAACGTCTCCCAGGTCGTCTCCAGCAGCAGGCGCTGCTGCGGGTCCATGCCGAGGGCCTCGCGCGGGGAGATCCCGAAGAAGCCCGCGTCGAACTTGTCGGCGTCGTGCAGGAAGCCGCCCTCGCGGGTGTAGCTCTTGCCGATGCGGTCGGGGTCCGGGTCGTACAGGTCCTCGTCCCAGCCGCGCCCGGTGGGGAAGGAGCTGATGGCGTCCGTGCCGTCGCTGACGAGCCGCCACAGGTCGGCGGGCGAGCTCACGCCGCCCGGGTAGCGGCAGGCCATGCCGACGATGGCGAGGGGCTCTTCGCCGCGGGTCTCCAGTTCCTGGACCCGCTGGCGGGCCCGCCGCAGATCGGCGGTGACCTTCTTCAGGTAGTCGACTACCTTTTCCTGCTGGTTCTTTTCGGTCTGCACCGTGTTCACTTCCTCTGCCGCGAGGGGCGGATGAATCGAAGGTTCCGAATATTCCGTGACCTCACGCGAGGTCGAATTCTTCGTCGATCAGGTCGAGCAGTTCGTCCACGGACGCCCCGTGGATGTCGTCCTCGGAGAACGCGCCGGGCTTCGCGCCGGCCCCGGAGGATTCGCGGAGCCGCAGCAGGAGCTTCTCCAGGCGTTCCGCGGCCGCCTCGTACTCGGCGGTGTCGCCCGTGGCGGCCGACATGCTGGCCTCCAGGCGGTCGATCTCCTCGGCGAGCGAGCCCACCGGGGAGGCCCCGGCGACCGGGATCTCCTCCAGGAGGTAGCCGGCGACGGCCGCCGGCGTCGGGTAGTCGAAGACGAGCGTCGCGGGCAGTCGCAGGCCGCTGACGGCGTTGAGCCGGTTGCGGAGTTCGACGGCCGACAGGGAGTCGAAGCCGAGCTCGTTGAACGCGCGGGCCTGGTCGACGGCCTCGTGCCCGGCGTGGCCGAGGACCGCCGCGACCTCGCCGCGTACGAGGTCCACGAGCGCCTTCTCGCGTTCGGCGCCGGTGAGTGCGCCGAGCCGCTGGGCGAGCGGCGCCGGACCCTCGGCGCCAGCGGCGCCGGGGGCGGCGGCCGCGGCGCGTCGCGGTGCCACCCGTACGAGCCCGCGCAGCAGCGGCGGCAGGTTCTCCCCGAGGGCCCGCAGGGCCGCGGTGTCGAAGCGGACCGGCGCCAGCAGGTTGCGGTCCTCGGCGACGGCCGCGTCGAACAGCGCCATGCCCTCGGCCTCGGACATCGGGGTCACCCCGCCCTTGGCGACGCGCTTGCGGTCGGCCTCGTCGAGGTGGCCGATCATGCCGTGGTCCCACAGGCCCCAGGCCAGTGAGGTGGCGGGCAGCCCTGCCGCACGGCGGCGCTGGGCGAGCGCGTTGAGGAAGGAGTTGCCGGCCGCGTAGTTGGCCTGTCCGGGCGGGCCGAGGATGCCCGAGACGGAGGAGTAGAGGATGAAGGCGCTCAGGTCCAGATCGGCCGTCAGCTCGTGCAGGTTCCACGCGGCGTCGATCTTGGGCTGGAGGACCGCGTCCAGCTGGTCGCCCGTCATCGACACGATGATGCTGTCGTCCAGCACACCGGCGGTGTGGACCACCGCCGTCAGCGGGTGCTCGGCCGGCACCGAGGCCAGCAGGTCCGCCACCGCGGCCCGGTCGACCACGTCGCAGGCCGCGAACGTGACGTGCGCGCCGAGGCCGGTCAGTTCGGCCCCGAGCTCGGCCGCGCCCGGCGCCCGGTCACCGCGCCGGCTCACCAGCAGCAGGTTCCGTACGCCCTGCTCGGCCACCAGGTGGCGGGCCAGCAGCACACCCAGGCCGCCGGTGGCGCCGGTCACGAGCACCGTCCCCTCGGAGTCCCAGGGGGCGGGCTGCGCGGCGGGGGCGATCTCCACCTTGGCGAGCCGCGGGGCGCGGGCCTCGCCGTCGCGGATCACGAGCTCGCGCTCACCGGTGGCGAGGGCGGCCGGGAGGGCCCGCCGGGACTCGTCGGCGCCGTCCAGGTCGATCTGGGCGAACCGGTCGGGGTTCTCGGTGCCCGCCGAGCGGAACAGGCCCCAGGCGCCGGAGAGTTCCAGGCCCTCCAGACCGGTCGCGGCGTCGGCGGCGACGGCGTCCCTGGTCACCAGGACCAGCCGGGAGGACTCGAAGCGCCGGTCCGCGATCCACGCCTGGGCCAGCTCCAGCGCCCGGTGGGTAGTGGCCCGGGCGATCCCGCCGAGGTCGGCGGCGTCGATGCCGTCCACCGCGGCGGACAGCGGGAGCAGGACGACGGCCGGTGCCTGCTCCCCAGCGTCCACGGCGGCACGCAGGGCGGGCAGGTCGGCGTAGCCGCGCAGGGCGCCGGCGGGGTCCACGCCCGCGCCGAGGCCGAGGGTGTCGGCGCCGAGCACGGCCCAGCCGGTCAGGTCGGTGTCCGCGGCGGCGGTACCGGCCGGGGCCGTCCACTCGACCTGGAACAGCGACTCGTGGTGCGTGACCCCGGCACTGCGCAGCATGTCGGCGGAGACCTCGCGGGAGAGCAGCGCCCCCACCGTGGCGACGGGCGTGCCCACCGGGTCGGTGATCGCGAGGGACACCTCGTCCAGCCCGGTCTCCGCGGTCGTACGGGTCAGCCGTACGCGCAGGGCGGTGGCACCCGTGGTGTGCACGGCGACACCGGACCAGGAGAACGGCAGGCCCGGCTTCCCGTCGGCGTCCGCGACACCCGGCAGCAGGACGTGCAGGGAGGCGTCGAGGAGCGCCGGGTGCAGGGTGAACCGGCCGGCGTCCGCGCGCTGCGCGTCCGGCAGGACGATCTCGGCGAACAGCTCGCCGTCGGTGGACCGCCAGGCGCGGCCCAGGCCCTGGAAGGCGGGCCCGTAGCCGTAGCCCTGGTCGACCAGGCGGCCGTACACGTCGGCCAGGTCGATCTCCTGCGCACCGGCGGGCGGCCAGGCGGCGGAGAGCGGGGCGGTGGGCGCGGACACCGTGCCGGTGGCGAGGATGCCGTTGGCGTGCTGCGTCCAGGGCTGGTCCTCGCCGTCGGGCCGGGAGAAGATCCCCAGCTCGCGGCGGCCCGAAGCGTCCGCTCCGGCGACGGTGATCTGCAGCTGCACGCCGCCGCGCTCGGGCAGCACCAGCGGCGCGGCGAGCGTGAGCTCCTCGACGGAGTCACAGCCGACCTGGTCACCGGCGCGCACGGCCAGCTCCACGAAGGCGGTGCCGGGGAGCAGGACGGTGCCGAACACTGCGTGGTCGGCCAGCCACGGGTGGGACTGGAGCGACAGCCGGCCGGTGAGCACCGCGCCCTCGCCGTGGGCGAGTTCGACGGCGGCACCGAGCAGCGGGTGCCCGGCCTCGTCGAGACCGGCGGAGGTGACGTCACCGGTGACGGCCGGGGGCAGCAGCCAGTAGGAGTCGTGGTGGAAGGCGTAGGTCGGCAGGTCGACGCGACGGGCACCGGAGTTTTCGTAGTACGAGGACCAGTCGACCGGGACGCCCCTGGTGAACAGCCCGCCGAGGGCGGCGATGAGCTGCTCCGGCTCCGGCCTGCCCTTGCGGAGAGCCGGAACCGTGGTGACCGACTCGGTGACATTCGCCGCCATCGCGGAGAGCACACCGTCCGGGCCGAGTTCGAGAAGGGACTCGATGCCCTGCGCCTCGATGGCCTCGATGGCGTCGGCGAACCGCACCGGACGACGGACGTGGTTGACCCAGTAGTCAACCGACGTCAGCTCCTCCGCCGACGCCGCCTGGCCGGTCACCGTGGAAACGATCGGGATCTGCGGGGCGTTGAACGTCAGCCCGGCGACGACCTTACGGAAGTCGTCGAGCATCGGCTCCATGAGCGGCGAGTGGAACGCGTGGCTGACGGTGAGCTGCTTGAACTTCACACCGAGGGAACCGGCGATCTCCAGGACCTCGGCCTCAACACCCGCCAGAACAACAGAGGTCGGACCATTGACGGCGGCGATGCCGACAGAAGCCTCACGGCCGGCCAGGAGCGGAAGAACCTGCTCCTCCGACGCCTGGACGGCAACCATCGCGCCACCCGCAGGCAGGGCCTGCATCAGACGACCACGCGCCGAGACGAGAGCGGCAGCGTCCTCCAGCGAAAGCACCCCGGCGACATGCGCGGCAGCGATCTCACCGATGGAGTGGCCCGCCAGAACCTCCGGCTTCACCCCCCACGACGCGACCAGGCGGTAGAGAGCAACCTCAAGGGCGAACAGAGCAGGCTGCGTGTTGCCGGTCTCGTCCAGACCCTCACCGGAGAAGATCACCTCGCGGAGAGAGCCGTCCAGGTGAGACAGCACCTCGTCGAAAGCGGCAGCGAACGCCGGGAACGCCTCATACAGCTCACGCCCCATACCGGCCCGCTGAGCACCCTGACCGGTGAACACCACACCCACGCGACCAGACCCGGCCACACCCTCGACGACCTCGTCGCCGACGATCACGGCCCGGTGCTCGAACACCGACCGGGACGCCACCAAAGACGCACCCACGTCCACCGGACGCGCATCCGTACCGGCCGCGAACTCACGCAGCCGCTCGACCTGGCCCTTCAGCGCACCGGCCGTGCGGCCGCTGACGACGAGCGGAGCAACAGCCGGGGCGACGCCCTCGGCCACGGTCTCCTCGACCGCCGGGGCCTGCTCCAGCACCACGTGCGCGTTCGTACCGCTCACGCCGAACGATGAGACCGCCGAGCGGCGCGGACGGCCGGTCTCCGGCCAGTCGCGGGCCTCGGTGACGAGTTCCACCTCGCCAGCCGACCAGTCGATCATCGGGGAGGGCTCGCCCACGTGCAGGGTCTTCGGCACCACGCCGTGCTGCATCGCCAGGACCATCTTGATGATGCCGGCCGCGCCCGCCGCGTGCTGCGTGTGCCCGATGTTGGACTTGATCGAGCCGAGCAGCAGGGGCTGCCCCTCCGGGCGCTCCTGCCCGTAGGTCGCGAGCAGCGCCTCGGCCTCGATCGGGTCGCCCAGCCGCGTGCCCGTACCGTGCGCCTCGACGACGTCCACGTCCGCCGCCGACAGGCCGGCTCCGGCCAGGGCCTGGCGGATGACGCGCTGCTGCGAGGGCCCGTTGGGGGCCATGAGGCCGTTGGACGCACCGTCCTGGTTGACCGCCGTGCCCCGCACGACCGCGAGGACCTTGTGGCCGTTGCGGCGCGCGTCCGACAGCCGCTCGACGAGCAGCACGCCGACGCCCTCGGCCCAGCCGGTGCCGTCCGCGTCGGCCGAGAAGGCCTTGCAGCGGCCGTCGGGGGCCAGGCCGCGCTGGCGGCTGAACTCCACGAAGAGCGTGGGCGTGGACATGAGCAGCGCGCCGCCCGCCAGCGCCAGGTCGCATTCGCCGGAGCGCAGGGCCTGCGCGGCGAGGTGCAGCGAGACCAGGGAGGACGAGCAGGCGGTGTCGAGGGTGATCGCCGGGCCGGTCAGGCCCAGGTGGTAGGAGATGCGGCCGGAGGCGATGCTGTTGGCGCTGCCGGTCAGCAGCTGGCCCTCGAAGGAGGGGACCTGGGCGAGCACGCCGCCGTGGTCCTGGCCGCTGACGCCGACGAACACGCCGGTCTGGCTGCCGCGCAGCGACACCGGGTCGATGCCGGCGCGCTCGATGCTCTCCCAGACGGTCTCCAGCAGCATGCGCTGCTGCGGGTCCATGCCGAGCGCCTCGCGCGGCGAGATCCCGAAGAGGGCCGGGTCGAAGCGGTCGACGCCCTCGACGAAGCCGCCTTCGCGGGCGTAGCTCTTGCCCTTCGCCTCCGGGTCGGCGTCGTAGATGCCGTCGATGTCCCAGCCGCGGTCGGTGGGGAAGCCGCCGATGGCGTCGATCTCGTCGGTGACGACGCGCCACAGGTCCTCGGGCGAGGTGACGCCGCCGGGCAGGCGGCAGGCCATGCCGACGATGGCGATCGGGTCGTCGTCGACGACCGTCGTCGCCCGCGGGGCGGCGGCGGGGGCGGCCGCGGTGCCGGCGAGTTCACCGTGCAGGAAGCGGGCGATGTCCGCCGGGGTCGGGTAGTCGAAGATCAGGGCCGCGGGGAGCCGCAGTCCGGTGGCGCCGTTGAGCTCGTTGCGCAGCTCGACCGCCGTGAGGGAGTCGAAGCCGAGCTCCTTGAACGCGCGGTCCTGGCCGATGGCGGAGTGGTCGCTGTGGCCGAGGACGGCGGCCACGTGGCCGCGTACGAAGTCGACGAGGACCCGCTCGCTCTCGGCGGCGCCGAGCCCGGCGAGCTGCTGGACGAGCGCGTTGGCGGCGGCGGTGTCGGTGCCGGCCGCGGCGGCCTTGCGCCGCGGGGCGACCCGTACGAGACCGCGCAGCAGCGCGGGCAGTCCGTCGCCCAGGGAACGCAGGACGGACAGGTCCAGGCGGGTGGGCAGGGCCCAGGCCAGGCCGGAGCCGACGACGGTGTCGAAGAGCTCCATGCCGTCGGCCTCGGCCAGCGGCAGCATGCCGGCGCGGGCGATGCGGTCGACGTCGTTCTGCGACAGGCTGTCGGTGATGCCGCCGGTCTGCGCCCACAGACCCCAGGCGAGGGCGGTCGCGGGGAGTCCGATGGTGCGGCGGTGGCGGGCGAGCTCGTCCAGGAAGGCGTTGGCGGCCGAGTAGTTGGCCTGGCCGGGGCCGCCGAAGGTCGCCGCGGAGGAGGAGTAGAGGACGAAGGCCGTGAGGTCGAGGTCCTTGGTGAGCTCGTGCAGGTTCCACGCGGCGTCGACCTTGGGCCGCAGCACGCGGTCGAGCTGCTGTGCCGTCAGGGTCGCGGCGATGCCGTCGTCGAGGACGCCCGCCGTGTGGACGATGCCCTTCAGGGGCTGGTCCGCGGGGATGGCGGCGAGCAGCTCGGCGAGCGCGTCGCGGTCGGCGACGTCGCAGGCGGCGAAGGTGACGTGGGCGCCGAGCGCGGTCAGTTCGGTGTCGAGTTCGGCCGCGCCCGGGGCCTGGCCGCCGCGCCGGCTGACGAGCAGCAGGTTCCGCACGCCGTGCTCGGTGACGAGGTGGCGGGAGAGCAGGGTGCCCAGGTCGCCGGTGGCGCCGGTGATCAGCACGGTGCCCTCGGGGCCGAAGGCGGGCCGCGCGGAGTCGTCCGCCGTCGGCGGGACCAGGCGGGCCAGGCGCGGGGCGAACGCGGCGCCGTCACGCAGGGCCAGCTCGGGCTCGCCCGTGGCGAGGGCGGCGGCGATCGTCCCGGCCAGGGAGTCCGCGGGGCTCGCCGGGTCGAGGTCGAGGAGGACGAAACGCCCCGGGTTCTCGTTCTGCGCGGTGCGCAGCAGACCCCGCACGCCGGCCAGGGCCACGTCGCCCGGCTGGTCGGCGTCGAGCGAGACGGCACCCTCGGTCAGCACGACGAGGCGGGAGTCCTCGTAGCGTTCGTCGGCCAGCCACTTCTGTACGAGTTCCAGGGCGCCCAGCGTCGCGGTGCGCAGGGCGGCGGCCGGGTCGGGGGACTCGGGGCGGGTGACGGGCGCGAGGAGGACGGCGGGGACCTCGGCGGTCCCGTCCTCGATCGCCGCCCAGCCGACGGGAGTCCCCAGGCCGGTGAGGCCCGGGAGTCCGGCGTCGCCGAGCACCGACCAGGTGCCGGTCGCCGGCTCGGCCGCGGGGGTGGGCACGGGCGTCCACGCGAGGTGGAAGAGGGCGTCGCTGCCGGTGTTCCCGGCGTTGCGCAGGGCCTCGGCGGAGATGGCCCGGGACAGCAGGGACTCGACGGTGACGACGGGGGCGCCCGTGCCGTCGGAGGCGACCAGCCGCAGCGTGTCCGGGCCGGTCAGGGTGAGCTGCACGCGCAGCACGGAGGCACCGGCGCCGTGGACGGTGAGACCGGACCAGGAGAACGGCAGACCGCCCTGGCGGTCCTCGTCGACCACACCGCGCAGGAGCGGGTGGAGGGCCGCGTCGAGGAGCGCCGGGTGCAGGGCGAACTGGGCGGCGTCGGTGCGCTGCTCGTCGGGCAGGGCGACCTCGGCGTAGAGGGCGCCGTCGGGCGTCCGCCAGGCACGGCGCAGGCCCTGGAAGGCGGGGCCGTAGCCGTGGCCCTGCTCGGTGAGCCGCTCGTAGGCGCCGTCGACGTCGACCTCGGTCGCACCGGCCGGCGGCCACACGAGCAGGCCTGCGGGGGCGGGGGCACCGCCGGTCACCAGGCTGCCGGTGGCGTGCTGGGTCCAGGGCTGGTCCTCGCCGTCGGGGCGGGAGTGGACGGCGATCGCACGCCGGCCGGAGGCGTCCGGTCCGCCGACGGTCAGCTGGAGCTGGATGCCACCGCGCTCGGGCAGGACCAGCGGGGCGGCGAGGGTGAGTTCCTCGATGGTGTCGCAGCCGACGCGGTCACCGGCCTGCGTGGCGAGCTCGACAAACGCGGTGCCGGGCAGGAGGACCGTGTCGAGGATGGCGTGGTCGGCGAGCCAGGGGTGGGTCTGGAGGGAGAGCCGCCCGGTGAGGATCAGCCCTTCCCCGTCGGCGAGTTCGACGGCCGCACCGAGCAGCGGGTGCCCGGCGGCGGTCAGACCGGCCGAGGAGACGTCGCCCATGCCGGTGGTCGGCATGAGCCAGTAGCGCTCGTGCTGGAAGGCGTAGGTCGGCAGGTCGACGCGACGGGCACCGGAGTTTTCGTAGTACGAGGACCAGTCGACCGGGACGCCCCTGGTGAACAGCCCGCCGAGGGCGGCGATGAGCTGCTCCGGCTCCGGCCGGCCCTTGCGGAGAGCCGGAACCGTGGTGACCGACTCGGAGACGTTCGCCGCCATCGCGGAGAGCACACCGTCCGGGCCGAGCTCGAAGAGGGACTCGACGCCCTGCGCCTCGATGGTGCCGATGGCGTCGGCGAAACGGACCGGGCGGCGGACGTGGTTGACCCAGTAGTCGACCGACGTCAGCTCCTCCGCCGTGGCCGGGCGGCCGGTGACCGTGGAGACGATCGGGATCTGCGGGGTGTTGAACGTCAGCCCGGCGACGACCTTGCGGAAGTCCTCCAGCATCGGCTCCATCAGAGGCGAGTGGAACGCATGGCTGACCGTGAGCTGCTTGAACTTCACACCCAGCGAACCGGCGATCTCCAGAACCTCGGCCTCAACACCCGCCAGAACGACAGAGGCCGGACCATTGATCGCGGCGATGCCGACAGAAGCCTCCCGGCCGGCCAGGAGCGGAAGAACCTGCTCCTCCGACGCCTGGACGGCAACCATCGCGCCACCCGCAGGCAGGGCCTGCATCAGCCGACCACGCGCAGAGACCAGAGCGGCAGCGTCCTCAAGGGACAGCACCCCGGCCACGTGCGCGGCAGCGATCTCACCGATGGAGTGGCCGGCCAGAACCTCCGGCTTCACACCCCACGACTCGACCAGACGGAACAGCGCCACCTCAAGGGCGAACAGAGCCGGCTGCGTGTTCCCCGTCTCGTCCAGACCCTCGCCCGAGAGGATGACTTCGCGCAGCGAGCCGTCCAGGTGCGACAGCACCTCGTCGAAAGCGGCAGCGAACGCCGGGAACGCCTCATACAGCTCGCGCCCCATACCGGCCCGCTGAGCGCCCTGGCCCGTGAACAGCACGCCCACGCGGCCGGAACCGGCCACACCCTCGACGACCTCGTCGCCGACGATCACCGCCCGGTGCTCGAACACCGAACGCGACCCCACCAGCGAGGCACCCACGTCCACCGGACGCGCATCCGAAGCCGCGACGAACTCCCGCAGCCGCTCCACCTGCGCACCCAGCGCACCGGCCGTACGACCGCTCACCACGAACGGCGTCACAGCCGGAGCAACACCCTCGGCGGCCGCAGACTCCTCGGCGACCGGCGCCTGCTCCAGCACCACGTGCGCGTTCGTACCGCTGATGCCGAACGAGGACACCGCCGCGCGCCGCGGGCGGCCGGTCTCCGGCCAGTCGCGGGCCTCGGTCAGCAGTTCCACCTCACCCGCCGACCAGTCGACCTCGGTCGACGGTTGGCCCACGTGCAGGGTCTTCGGGAGGACGCCGTGGCGCATGGCCTCGACCATCTTGATGATGCCCGCGACGCCGGCGGCCGCCTGCGTGTGCCCGATGTTCGACTTGACCGAGCCGAGCAGCAGCGGCTGGCCCTCGGGGCGCTCCTGGCCGTAGGTGGCCAACAGGGCCTCGGCCTCGATCGGGTCGCCCAGCCGCGTGCCCGTGCCGTGCGCCTCGACGACGTCGACGTCCGCCGCCGTAAGGCGGGCGTTGAGCAGCGCGTGCCGGATGACGCGGCGCTGCGAGGGCCCGTTGGGGGCGGTGAGGCCGTTGGACGCGCCGTCCTGGTTGATCGCCGAACCCCGCACGACCGCGAGGACCTTGTGGCCGTTGCGCTTCGCGTCCGACAGCCGCTCGACGAGCAGCATGCCGACGCCCTCACCCCAGCCGACGCCGTCCGCGTCCGACGAGAAGGACTTCGAGCGGCCGTCGGCGGCGAGGCCGCGCTGGCGGCTGAACTCGACGAAGGTGCCCGGGGTCGACATGACGGTCACGCCGCCCGCGAGGGCCATGGAGCACTCGCCGGAGCGCAGGGCCTGCGCGGCGAGGTGCAGGGCGACCAGCGAGGAGGAGCAGGCCGTGTCGACGGTGACGGCCGGGCCGGTGAGGCCCAGGTTGTAGGCGACGCGGCCGGAGGCGACGCTGCCCGCGCTGCCGGTGAGGATGTGCCCCTCGTGGCCCTCGGGGATGTCCCGCAGCCGCAGGCCGTAGTCCCCGTACATGACGCCGGTGAAGACGCCGACGGCGGATTCCTTGACGGTGGTCGGGTCGATGCCGGCGCGCTCGAAGGTCTCCCAGGCGATCTCCAGCAGCAGCCGCTGCTGGGCGTCGACGCCCAGGGCTTCCCGCGGGCTCATGCCGAAGAAGTCGGGGTCGAACTTGTCGGCGTCGTGGAGGAAGCCGCCCTCGCGGGTGTAGCTCTTGCCCTTAGCCTCGGGGTCGGCGTCGTACAGGTCCTCGGGCCAGCCGCGCCGGCTCGGGAACGGCGAGATCGCGTCGGTGCCGTCGGCGACGAGCCGCCACAGGTCCTCCGGCGACTCGACGTCACCGGGGTAGCGGCAGGCCATCCCCACGATGGCGATCGGTTCCTGGTTCTTCTCCTCGAGCTCCTGCAGACGGTTGCGCGTCTGGACCAGGTCGGCGGTCACCTTCTTGAAGACACCGAGGAGCTTTTCGTCGTTCGACATTTCTGCGTTCCCTACCCATTCATTTCGACAAGTTCGGAATTCGTTTTTCTTCTGTCGCGTCAGTCGAAGGTGATTCCGAATTCCTTGCCGACGAATTCATACATTTCCTCGACGGAGGCCGATTCCAGGTCCTCGGCCACGTCGGTGCCCTCCGCGGCGGTCCCGTTGCCCCGGCTGCCGTCCCACGCGGACATCAGCGCGGCCAGCCGGACCTGGGTCTGGGCGGCGGCCATGTCGTCCAGTTCCAGGCTCGTCAGAGCTGCTTCCAGTGCCTCGATGCGTTCCATCACGAGCCGTTCGGGCGACACCCCGGCATCGACGAGCTCCTCGCGCAGGTGCGTGGCGAGCGCCTGCGGGGTCGGGTAGTCGAAGATGAGGGTGGCCGGCAGGCGCAGTCCGGTCTCGCCGTTGAGGCGGTTGCGCAGGTCGACTGCGGTGAGCGAGTCGAAGCCGAGCTCCTTGAACGCCCGCTCCGGGTCGACCGTGTCCTGACCGGCGTGGCCCAGTACGGTCGCGACCTGCGCGCAGACCAGCTCGCGCAGCACCGCGTCCTGTTCGGACTGCGGCAGCGCCGCCAGGCGCTCGGCGAGGCCCGTCCCGCCGGCCCCCGTGCCCGAGGCCGTGCCCGCGGCGGCCCGGCGCGGTGCCTGGCGGACCAGGCCGCGCAGGATCGCGGGCAGTGCGTCGCCCTGGGCGCGCAGCGCCTTGGTGTCGAGGCGCATCGGGAGGACCCAGGCCCGGTCGCGGCCGAGGGCGGTCTCGAAGAGCTCCAGGCCGTCGTCGGCGGTCAGCGGCAGCAGACCGGCGCGGATCATGCGCTGGAGGTCGGCTTCACCGAGGTGCCCGGTGATGCCGCTGGCCTCGGCCCACAGGCCCCAGGACAACGAGGAGGCGGGCAGGCCGGCGGCGTGCCGGTACTCGGCGAGCGCGTCCAGGAACCCGTTCGCGGCCGCGTAGTTGCCCTGTCCCGGGGCGCCGAACACGGCGGCGGCCGAGGAGAAGAGGACGAACCCCGACAGCGGCAGGTCCTTGGTCAGCTCGTGCAGGTTCCACGCGCCGTCCACCTTGGGGCGCAGTACGCCGTCCACCCGCTCGGGGGTGAGCGAGGCGATGACGCCGTCGTCGGCGACACCGGCCGTGTGGACCACGGCGGTCAGCGGGTGCTCCGCCGGGATGGACGCGAGCAGCCGGGCGAGCGCGTCACGGTCGGCCGCGTCGCACGCGGCGATCCGCACCTGGGCGCCGAGCGCGGTCAGTTCGTCGCGCAGGGCGTCGGCGCCGTCGGCGGCCGGGCCGCGCCGGCTGGTGAGCAGCAGGTGGCGGGCGCCGTAGGCCGTGACGAGCCGGCGGGCCAGCATGGCGCCGAGGACACCGGTGGCGCCGGTGACGAGCACCGTTCCGTCCGGGTCGAACGGCGACGGCCGCTCCGGAGCCGCGGGCTCGACGGCCATCCGCGCCAGCCTGGGCGCGTAGAGCTCGCCGCCGCGGATCGCGAGCTGCGGCTCACCGGTGGCCGGCGCCGCGATGAGCGCCTGCCAGGTCGCCGGGCCGGGCTCGGACCGTTCGGCCAGGTCGAGGAGGACGATCCGGCCGGGGTTCTCCGTCTGCGCGGAGCGCAGCAGGCTCCACGCGGAGGTCAGGGCGAGGTCCCCGCCTTCGGCTCCGCTCGCCACGACCAGCAGCGTGGACTGCTCGAGGCGCTCGTCCGCGAGCCATTCCTGGGCCAGGCGCAGCGCCCGGTAGGTGACCTCGCGCACCGCGTCGGGCACTTCGCCGGCGTCGGGGGCCGCGGCCGCGAGCGGCAGCAGCGTCACCGGCGGGACGGACTCGCCCGCGTCCACCGCGGCCAGCAGGGCCGAGATTCCCTCGTACCGGCGCAGGCCGGGGAACGGGCCCTGGGCCAGGCCGAGTTCGGCGCCGCCCAGCAGGGCCCAGCCCTCGGCGGGCGCGGTCGCCGGGCCGGCCACCTTGGTCCGCTCCACCTGGAAGAGGGCCTCGTGGTAGGTGGTGCGGGCGCTGCCCAGCGCGTCCACGGAGACGGTCCGCCACAGCAGCGAGTCCGCCTCGGCGACGGGCTTGCCGGCGCCGTCCGCGATGAGCAGGGAGACCGTGTCGGTGCCGGTGGACACGAAACGCACCCGCAGGTCGGCGGCCCCGGCGGCGTGCACGGTGACCCCGCCCCACGAGAACGGCAGCGCGGGCTCCGACGCGTCTTCCAGCGCCTTGAGCATCATGGCGTGGAGGGTGGCGTCGAGGAGCGCCGGGTGCAGGGTGAACAGCCCCGCGTCGGTCCGCTGCGTGTCGGGCAGTTCGACCTCGGCGTAGACCTCGTCGTCGCGGCGCCAGGCGCGGCGCAGCCCCTGGAAGGCGGGGCCGTAGCCGTAGCCCTGGTCGGCGAGCCGCTCGTACGCGCCGTCGACGTCGACCTCGACGGCCCCGGCCGGCGGCCACTCCACGAGGTCGCCGGGGATCCGCGCGGCGGTCGGCGCGAGCACACCGGATGCGTGCTGGATCCACGCCTCCGCGTCGCCGTCCTGGCCTTCGGGGCGGGCGTGGACGGTCAGGACGCGGCGCCCGGAGTCGTCGGGCGCCCCGACGGTCAGCTGCACCTGGATGCCGCCGCGCTCGGGCAGGATCAGCGGCGCGGCGAGGGTGAGTTCCTCGATGGTGCCGCAGCCGACGCGGTCACCGGCCTGGGTGGCCATCTCCACGAAGGCCGTACCGGGCAGCAGGACCGTTTCCGCGACGGCGTGGTCGGCGAGCCAGCCGTGCGTCTGCAGCGCGAGCCGCCCGGTGAGGATCAGCCCCTCCCCGTCGGCGAGCTCGACGGCCGCACCGAGCAGCGGGTGCCCGGCGGCGGTCAGACCGGCCGAGTTCACGTCGGCACTGTCGGCCACGGGCACGAGCCAGTACGACTCGTGCTGGAAGGCGTAGGTCGGCAGGTCGACGCGCTGGGCGCCGGAGTTTTCGTAGTACGAGGACCAGTCGACCGGGACGCCCCTGGTGAACAGCCCGCCGAGGGCGGCGATGAGCTGCTCCGGCTCCGGCCGGCCCTTGCGGAGAGCCGGAACCGTGGTGACCGACTCGGTGACGTTCGCCGCCATCGCGGAGAGCACACCGTCCGGGCCGAGTTCGAGAAGGGACTCGATGCCCTGCGCCTCGATGGCCTCGATGGCGTCGGCGAAGCGGACCGGGCGGCGGACGTGGTTGACCCAGTAGTCGACCGAGGTCAGCTCCTCCGCAGTGGCCGGGCGGCCGGTGACCGTGGAGACGATCGGGATCTGCGGGGCGTTGAAGGTCAGCCCGGCGACGACCTGGCGGAAGTCGTCGAGCATCGGCTCCATGAGCGGCGAGTGGAAGGCGTGGCTGACCGTGAGCTGCTTGAACTTCACACCCAGCGAACCGGCGATCTCCAGAACCTCGGCCTCAACACCCGCCAGAACCACGGACGCCGGACCGTTGACCGCAGCGATGCCCACAGAAGCCTCACGGTCGGCCAGGAGCGGAAGAACCTGCTCCTCAGACGCCTGGACCGCGACCATCGCACCACCGGCGGGCAGCGCCTGCATCAGCCGGCCACGCGCAGAGACGAGTGCGGCAGCGTCCTCAAGGGACAGCACACCGGCCACGTGCGCGGCGGCGATCTCGCCGATGGAGTGACCCGCCAGAACCTCCGGCTTCACACCCCACGACTCGACCAGACGGTAGAGAGCGACCTCAAGGGCGAACAGAGCAGGCTGCGTGTTGCCCGTCTCGTCCAGACCCTCACCGGAGAAGATCACGTCCCGGAGAGAGCCGTCCAGGTGAGACAGAACCTCGTCGAAAGCGGCAGCGAACGCCGGGAACGCCTCATACAGCTCGCGCCCCATACCGGCCCGCTGAGCACCCTGACCCGTGAACAGCACGCCCACGCGGCCGGACCCGGCCACACCCTCGACGACCTCGTCGCCGACGATCACAGCCCGGTGCTCGAACACCGCGCGGTGCGCGGCCAGCGACCAGCCGATGTCGGTCGGACGGGCGGCGGAGATGGCGGCGGACTCGCGCAGCCGCTCCACCTGCTCCCGCAGCGCGCCGGCCGTGCGACCGCTGACGACCAGCGGGGCGACGGCCGGGGCGACGCCCTCGGCCACCGGCTCCTCGACCGCCGGGGCCTGCTCCAGCACCACGTGCGCGTTCGTACCGCTCGCTCCGAAGGAGGACACCGCCGCGCGCCGCGGGCGGCCGGTCTCCGGCCAGTCCCGCGCCTCGGTGAGCAGCTCGACGGCGCCGGAGGCCCAGTCGATGAGCGGCGAGGGCTGGTCGGCGTGCAGAGTCTTCGGCAGGACGCCGTGCCGCATGGCCTGGACCATCTTGATGACACCGCCGACACCCGCCGCCGCCTGGGCGTGGCCGATGTTGGACTTCAGCGAGCCCAGCCACAGCGGCTGTTCGGCCGAGTGCTCCTGGCCGTAGGTCGCGAGCAGCGCCTCCGCCTCGATCGGGTCACCGAGCCGCGTACCCGTGCCGTGCGCCTCGACCGCGTCGACGTCCGCCGCCGTCAGGCGGGCGTTGGCCAGGGCCTGGCGGATGACGCGCTGCTGCGAGGGCCCGTTCGGGGCGGTGAGGCCGTTGGACGCGCCGTCCTGGTTGACGGCAGTGCCCCGCACGACCGCGAGGACGTTGTGCCCGTTGCGCTTCGCGTCGGAGAGCCGCTCGACGAGGAGCATTCCGACGCCCTCGGCCCAGCCGGTGCCGTCGGCGTCGGCCGAGAAGGCCTTGCAGCGGCCGTCGGGGGCCAGGCCGCGCTGGCGGCTGAACTCGATGAACGTGCCCGGGGTGGACATGACCGTGACACCGCCGACGAGCGCCATCTCGCATTCGCCGGAGCGCAGGGCCTGTGCGGCGAGGTGCAGGGCGACCAGGGAGGACGAGCAGGCCGTGTCGATCGTCATGGCCGGGCCTTCGAGGCCGAAGGCGTAGGAGATCCGGCCGGCGACGACGCTGGCCGCGTTGCCGGTCATCAGGTAGCCGTCGACGCCTTCGGGGGCGCGGGTCATCATCGTGGCGTAGTCGGCGCCGTTGCCGCCGGCGAAGACGCCCGTCTGGCTGCCGCGCACCGACTCGGGGTCGATGCCCGCCCGCTCGAAGGTCTCCCAGGCGGTTTCCAGCAGCATGCGCTGCTGCGGGTCCATGCCGAGGGCCTCGCGCGGGGAGATCCCGAAGAAGCCGGCGTCGAACTGGTCGGCGTTGTAGAGGAAGCCGCCTTCCCGGGTGTAGCTCTTGCCCGAGCGGTCGGGGTCCGGGTCGTAGAGGTCCTCGTCCCAGCCGCGGCCGGCCGGCAGCGGACCGATGGCGTCGACGCCGTCGGACACCAGCTGCCACAGGTCCTCGGGCGAGGCGGTGCCGCCCGGGTAGCGGCAGGCCATGCCGACGATCGCGATGGGCTCGTCGCTCGCGCGGGTCGCGGTGTAGGTGCGGACTGCGTCGGAACCGAGCAGTTCGTCGCGGAGGTAGGTGACGACCGCCTGCGGGGTGGGGTGGTCGAAGCTGACGGTGGCCGGGATGCGCAGGCCGGTCACCGCGTTCAGGCGGTCGCGCAGGTCCACGGCGGTCATGGAGGTCAGGCCGAGCTCGGTGAAGTTCTGCTGTGCGCCCACGGAGCCGGGGTCGGCGTAGCCGAGGACGACGGCGAGCTGCTCGCGCACGAGTCGCAGCAGGAGTTCGTTCTGCTCGCCTTCGCCGAGCGCGGTGAGCTCGTCGATCAGCTCGGCCGCTCCGCCGCCGAGGCGGGAGGGCTTGTGCTCGACCACGACGGGGGCCGCGTAGTCGGTCGCGTCGCCGGCGGCGGGCACGAGCCAGTAGTTCTCGTGCTGGAAGGCGTAGGTCGGCAGGTCGACGCGCTGGGCGCCGGAGTTTTCGTAGTACGAGGACCAGTCGACCGGGACGCCCCTGGTGAACAGCCCGCCGAGGGCGGCGATGAGCTGCTCCGGCTCCGGCCGGCCCTTGCGGAGAGCCGGAACCGTGGTGACCGACTCGGTGACGTTCGCCGCCATCGCGGAGAGGACGGCGTCCGGGCCGAGTTCCAGCAGGGTCTCGATGCCCTGGCCCTCGATGGTGCCGATCGCGTCGGCGAAGCGGACGGGGCGGCGGACGTGGTCGACCCAGTAGTCGACCGAGGTCAGCTCCTCCGCCGTGGCCAGCCGGCCGGTGACCGTGGAGACGAACGGAATACTCGGGGCGTTGAACGTCAGCCCGGCGACGACCTCGCGGAAGTCCTCCAGCATCGGCTCCATGAGCGGCGAGTGGAACGCGTGGCTGACCGTGAGCTGCTTGAACTTCACACCCAGCGAACCGGCGATCTCCAGAACCTCGGCCTCGACACCCGCCAGAACCACGGACGCCGGACCGTTGACCGCGGCGATACCGACGGTCTTCTCCCGGCCGGCGAGCAGCGGAAGAACCTGCTCCTCCGAAGCCTGGACGGCGACCATCGCACCACCGGCGGGCAGCGCCTGCATCAGCCGGCCACGCGCCGAGACCAGAGCGGCAGCGTCCTCCAGCGAGAGCACACCGGAGACATGCGCGGCGGCGATCTCGCCGATCGAGTGCCCGGCAACCAGGTCCGGCTTCACGCCCCACGACGCGACCAGGCGGTGGAGGGCGACCTCCAGGGCGAACAGGGCGGGCTGCGTGTTGCCCGTCTCGTCCAGGCCTTCGCCCGAGAAGATCACTTCGCGCAGCGAACCGTCCAGATGAGACAGAACCTCGTCAAGCGCAGTCGCGAACGTCGGAAAAGCCTCATACAACTCACGACCCATACCGGCCCGCTGAGCACCCTGACCGGTGAACACGACGCCCACCCGGCCGGAACCAGCGACACCCTCGACGACCTCGTCACCGACGACGACCGCCCGGTGATCGAACAGAGAACGGGAGGCCACCAGCGAGGCGCCGATGTCCACCGGGCGGGCGTCCGTGCCCGCCGTGAAGGCCCGCAGCCGCTCGACCTGCGCGCCCAGCGCGGCAGCCGTGCGGCCGCTGACGACGAACGGGGCGACGGCCGGGGCGACGCCCTCGGCGGCGGCCGGCTGCTCGGCCTCGGGGGCCTGCTCCAGCACCACGTGCGCGTTGGTCCCGCTGACGCCGAACGACGAGACCGCCGCGCGGCGCGGGCGGCCCGTCTCGGGCCACTGCCGTGTCTCGCCGGCCAGCTCGACGGCGCCGGCCGTCCAGTCGACCATGGGCGTCGGCTGGTCCGCGTGCAGGGTCTTCGGCACGACGCCGTGCTGCATGGCCAGGACCATCTTGATGATGCCGGCCGCGCCGGCCGCGTGCTGGGTGTGCCCGATGTTGGACTTCACGGAGCCCAGCAGCAGCGGCTGCCCTTCCGCGCGGGTCTTGCCGTATGCGGAGAGCAGGGCCTCCGCCTCGATCGGGTCGCCCAGGCGGGTGCCCGTGCCGTGCGCCTCGACGACGTCGACGTCGGCCGCCGTCAGGCGGGCGTTGGCGAGGGCGTCGCGGATGACGCGCTGCTGGGCGCGGCCGTTGGGGGCGGTCAGGCCGTTGGAGGCGCCGTCCTGGTTGACGGCCGTGCCGCGGATGACGGCGAGGACCTTGTGGCCGTTGCGCTGTGCGTCGGAGAGCCGCTCGACGAGGAGCATGCCGACGCCCTCGCCCCAGCCGGTGCCGTCCGCATCGGCCGAGAAGGACTTGCAGCGGCCGTCGGCCGAGAGGCCGCGCTGGCGGCTGAACTCGATGAAGGTGCCCGGCGTCGCCATGATCATGATGCCGCCGGCGAGGGCCATGTCGCACTCCCCCGACCGCAGCGCCCGCGCCGCGAGGTGCAGGGCGACGAGCGAGGAGGAGCAGGCCGTGTCGAGGGTGACCGCCGGGCCGGTCAGGCCCAGGTGGTAGGCGACGCGGCCGGACATGATGCTGGAGGTGCTGCCGGTGAGGACCAGCCCCTCCACGCTCTGCGGGGCGTCCTGCATGCGGGGGCCGTAGTCCTGGCCGGTGGCGCCGACGTAGACGCCGGTGCTGCTGCCGCGCAGGGAGGCGGGTGCGATGCCGGCCTGCTCGACGGTCTCCCAGGCGACCTCCAGCAGCAGGCGCTGCTGGGGGTCCATGGCGAGGGCCTCGCGCGGGGAGATCTCGAAGAAGCCGGCGTCGAACAGTCCGGCGTCGTGCAGGAAGCCGCCTTCCCGGGTGTAGCTGTGACCGGAGGCCTCCGGGTCGGCGTCGTACAGGTCCTCGGGCCAGCCGCGGCCCTCGGGGAACGGGCCGACCGCGTCGGTTTCCGCCGCCACGAGCCGCCACAGGTCCTCGGAGGAGCCGACGCCGCCGGGGAAGCGGCAGCCCATGCCGACGATCGCGATCGGCTCGTGCTCCTTGTCCTCCGCCTCGCGGAGCTTGCGGTGCGCGGTCTGGGCGTCGTTGATGGCTCGCTTGAGGTAATCGCGGAGTTTCTGTTCCTCAGCCACGCGGGTTCAGCCTCTCGGAAAGTCGCAGGGTCGTGCGGTGGGGTCGGTGGTTCGAGGTCGGGTGCGGGGTCGCCGTCACTCCAGGCCTCCGTCGATGAGGGCGAAGAGCTCGTCGTCCGTCGCGTCGTCGAGGCCGTCCGTGGCGTCGTTGCCGTCGGACTTGGCGCCGGCCTCGCGCCCGCACAGGGCGAGCAGTTCGGCGAGGCGGTCGCCGATCTCGTCGCGGGCGGCCTCATCGGCGAGGAGCTGGACGAGTCCGGCCTTGATCCGGTCGAGTTCGGCGAGTACGGGCGCTGCCGTGGCGGCCGCCCCGTCGGCGGGTGCCGCGTCCCCGAGGTCGAACTGCTCCCGGAGGAAGCCGGCGACCTCGACGGGCGTCGGGTAGTCGAAGACGAGCGCGGTGGGCAGGCGCAGTCCGGTCGCGACGTTGAGCCGGTTGCGGAGCTCCACCGAGGTGAGCGAGTCGAAGCCGAGGGCCTTGAACGCCCGGTCCTCGTCGACGCTGTCGGGGTTGGCGTGGCCCAGTACGGTCGCGACCTGCGTGCGCACCAGGTCGATGAGCAGGGTGCCGCGCTCGGCCTCGGGCAGTGCCGCCAGGCGCTGTTCGAGGGAGACGCTGCTCTCGACGGCGCCTCCCGCGACGGCCCGGCGCGGGGTGCTGCGGACCAGGCCGCGGAAGAGCGGCAGGAGTCCGGCGCCCTGGCGGGCCAGGGCGGCCGTGTCGAGCTTGGTGGCCGCGACGACGGGGTCGCCGAGGAGCTGGGCCGCGTCGAAGAGCTCCATGCCCACGGTGGAGGACAGGGCGATCAGGCCGCCGCGGGCCATGCGCTTCAGGTCGGTCTCGTCGAGGTGGCCGGTCATGCCGCTGGCTTCAGTCCACAGGCCCCACGCCATGGAGACGGCGGGCAGGCCGCGGTGGCTGCGGTGCTGGGCGAGGGCGTCGAGGTAGGCGTTGGCGGCGGCGTAGTTGCCCTGGCCGCCGGCGCCCATGAGCCCGCCGACGGACGAGTACAGGAGGAAGAAGGACAGGTCCAGGTCCTCGGTGAGCTCGTGCAGGTGCCAGGCCGCGTCGGCCTTGGGCAGCATGACCCGGTCGAACTGCTCGCGGGTCATGTCCGCGATGACGCCGTCGTCCAGGACGCCGGCGGTGTGGACGACGCCGGTGAGCGGGTGCTCGACCGGCACGTCGGCCAGCAGCGCGGCCAGTGCCTCGCGGTCGGCGACGTCGCAGGCCGCGTAGGTGACCCGGGCGCCGAGCGCGGTGAGTTCGGCCTTGAGGTCCTCCGCTCCCGGTGCCGCCAGTCCGCGCCGGCTGGTGAGCAGCAGGTTGCGTACGCCGTACTCGGTGACGAGGTGGCGGGCGGCGAGGGTGCCGAGGCCGCCGGTGGCGCCCGTGATGAGGACGGTGCCCTCCGGGTCGGGCTTGGCGGGGACGGTCAGGACGACCTTGCCGACGTTGCGGCCCTGCTGGAGGAACCGGAAGGCCTCCGGTGCGCGGCGCACGTCCCAGGCGGTGACGGGAAGGGGCTTGAAGACGCCCTTCTCGAACAGCGCGAGGATCTCGACGAGCATCTCCTGCACCCGGTCCGGGACGCCGCCGACGGCGTCGGGCTCGGTGCGGGCGAGGACGGTGAGGTCGTAGACCTGGTAGTCGACGCCCGGGTGGTCGGCGGCGAGCCGGTCCGCGTCGCGGATGTCGGTCTTGCCCATCTCCAGGAACCGGCCGCCGGCCGGCATGAGGCGCAGCGACGCGTCGATGAACTCGGCGGCGAGGGAGTTGAGGACCACGTCCACGCCCCGGCCGTCGCTCATCTTCGCGAACTGCTCCTCGAAGTCGAGGGTGCGGGAGTTGGCGATGTGGTCGTCGTCCAGGCCGAGGGCGCGCAGGGTGTCCCACTTGCCGGGGCTGGCGGTGCCGTAGACCTCGGCGCCGAGGTACTGGGCGAGCTGGACGGCGGCGATGCCGACGCCGCCGGCGGCCGCGTGGACCAGTACCGATTCGCCTTCGCGGACCTGGCCGAGGTCGACGAGGCCGTAGTAGGCGGTCAGGAAGACCACGGGGACGGACGCGGCCTGGGCGAAGCTCCAGCCGTCGGGCATCCGCGCGATCAGGCGGCGGTCGCCGATGGCGACGGAGGCGAACGCGCCGTCGAACAGGCCCATCACCCGGTCACCGACGCGCAGGTCGGTGACGCCCGGCCCGACCTCGGTGATCACGCCGGCGCCTTCACGGCCCATCTGGGCGCCGTTCTCGGGGACGAGGCCGAGCGCGACGAGGACGTCGCGGAAGTTCAGGCCGGCCGCGCGCAGCGCGACCCTGACCTCGCCGTCGCGCAGCGGCGCGGCGACCTCGGGGCACGGGGCGATCGACAGGTTGGCCAGGGTGCCCTTGACGGGGGCGACCACACGCCATTCGGGGACGTCCGGCGTGCTGAGGCTGCCGGAGGGGCGGGCGATGCGGGCGGCGAGGAGTTCGCCGGAGCGCAGCGCCAGCTGGACCTCGCCCGCCTCGATGGCCGCGGCGAGCGCGGCGGCCGGGATGCCGGGGCCGTCCGTGTCGAGGAGGACGAAGCGGTCCGGGTTCTCGGTCTGCGCGGAGCGCAGCAGGCCCCACACGGTGGCCGCGGCGAGGTCGTTGACGGGTTCGCCGGACAGGACGGACTGGGCGTCGTGGACGAGGAGGACGAGCCGGGTCTCGGCGAACCGGTCGTCGGCGAGCCAGGTGCGCACGGTCTCCAGGGTCCGGTGCGCCGCGGCTCCCGCGGTGTGGGCATCGACGCTGCCGCCCCGGGGGATGGGCAGCAGGACGACCGCGGGAGCCGGGGCGCCCTCGGTCACCGAGCCGGTCAGTGCCGCCAGGTCCTGGTGGACGGTGGCACCGGCCGCTCCGGTGAGCTGGTGGCCGGCCGAGCCGATGAGGGCCCAGCCGGTGGCGTCGTGGGCCGCTCCGGGCTCCTGGGTGGGCAGGGCCGCCCAGTCGAGGCGGAACAGCGCGTCGTTGTGTGCGGAGCCCGCGCCCTGGAGGGCTTCGCGGGAGATGGGCCGCAGGGTGAGCTCCTCGACGGTGGCCACGGGGGCGCCCGCGCCGTCGGCGATGAGGAAGGACGCCGCGTCGGTGCCGGAGAAGGTGGCCTTCACGCGGAGCACGGAGGCTCCGGTGGCGTGGACGGTCACTCCGGACCAGGCGAACGGCAGTCCGGCCTGGCGGTCGCTGCCGGCGACTCCGGGGAGCAGCAGGTGCAGCGCGGTGTCGAGGAGGGCCGGGTGCAGTGCGAACTGTCCGGCGTCGGCGGCGAGTTCCTCGGCGAGGGCGACCTCGGCGAAGACGTCGTCGCCCTGCTGCCACAGGCGGCGCAGGCCCTGGAAGAGCGGCCCGTAGCCGAAGCCCTGGTCGGCGAGGCGGTCGTAGACGCCGTCGAGGTCGACCTCGGTGGCACCGGCCGGCGGCCAGGCGGTGAGTCCGGCCGCGGTGGTCCGGTCGGCCGCGCCGAGGGTGGCGGTGGCGTTGCGGGTCCAGGGCTGCTCCTCGCCGTCGGGGCGGGAGAAGATGCCCAGCTCGCGGCGGCCGGAGGCGTCGGGTTCGCCGACGGTCAGCTGGAGCTGGACGCCG
The DNA here is from genome assembly GCF_042673805.1 of Streptomyces sp. NPDC057010. Lineage (NCBI taxonomy): Bacteria > Bacillati > Actinomycetota > Actinomycetes > Kitasatosporales > Streptomycetaceae > Streptomyces > Streptomyces sp. NPDC057010. The sequence goes on from NZ_JBHUSC010000003.1 coordinate 205,901, forward strand.
CCGCGCTCGGGCAGGATCAGCGGCGCGGAGAGGGTGAGTTCCTCGATGGTGTCGCAGCCGACGCGGTCGCCGGCCTGGGTGGCGAGCTCGACGAACGCGGTGCCGGGCAGGAGGACCGTGTCGAAGACGGTGTGGTCCTTCAGCCAGCCGTGCGTCTGGAGGGACAGGCGGCCGGTGAGGATCAGGCCCTCGCCGTCGGCGAGGCCGAGGGCGGCGCCGAGCAGCGGGTGGCCCGCCGCGTCGAGGCCGGCCGAGGTGACGTCGCCGGTGGCGGCCTCCGCCGCCAGCCAGAACCGCTCGTGCTGGAAGGCGTAGGTGGGCAGGTCGACGCGGTGGGCGCCGGAGCCCTCGTAGTACGCGGACCAGTCGACGGGGACGCCGCCGACGAAGGCGGTGGCGACCGAGGTGAGGAGCTGGTCGAGGCCGCCGCGGTGGCGCCGCAGCGATCCGACGACGAGGCCGTCCGCGCCGGCCGCCTCGATGGTCTCGGCGAGGCCGACGGCGAGCACCGGGTGCGGGCTCATCTCGAGGAACACGTCGTGCCGCTGGGCGAGCAGGGCCCGTGTGGCGTCCTCGAACAGCACGGTCTGGCGCAGGTTGCGGTACCAGTAGCCGCCGTCCATCTCCGTGCCGTCGGCCCAGTCGGCGGTGACGGTGGAGAAGAAGGGCACCTCTGCGCGGCGGGGGCTGACCGGGGCGAGGAGCTCGGCGAGCTCCTCCTCGATCCGCTCGACGTGCGCCGAGTGGGAGGCGTAGTCGACGGGGATCCGGCGGGCGTCGACCTGGGCGGCCACGAGGGCCTCGTACAGCTCGTCGAGGGCGGCCGAGTCGCCGGAGACGACGGTCGAGGACGGTCCGTTGACGGCCGCCACGGAGATCCGCTCGCCCCACGGGGCCAGCTCGGCGACGGTCCGCTCCCGGGGCAGCGGCACCGACATCATCCCGCCGAGGCCCGCGAGGGCCTTCAGGGCCTGGCTGCGCAGGGCCACGATCCGGGCCGCGTCGTCGAGGGAGAGTGCGCCGGCGACGCAGGCCGCGGCGATCTCGCCCTGCGAGTGACCGAGGACGGCCGCCGGTTCGACCCCGTACGAGCGCCAGACGGCGGCCAGGGCCACCATGACGGCGAACAGCGTGGGCTGGACGACGTCGACGTGCTGGAAGGAGGACGAGGCCGGGTCGGCCGGGTCCTCGCGCAGGACGTCGAGGAGGTTCCAGTCGGTGTAGGGGGCGAGGGCGGCGGCGGAGGCGTGGATGGACTCGGCGAACACCGGGGAGGTGTCGAGGAGTTCGGTGGCCATGCCGATCCACTGGGAGCCCTGGCCCGGGAAGACGAACACGGTCTTGTCGCGGGTGGCGGTCGCGGTGCCGGTGACGACCGTGCTGTCGCCGCCGCCCGACGCGAGGGTGTCGAGGGCCGCCAGCAGGCCGTCGCGGTCGGCGCCCAGGACCACGGCACGGTTCTCGTGCAGGGCGCGGGTGCCGGCCAGCGAGAGGCCGATGTCCTGGGTGCGGGGGGCGTCCTCGGCGGCGGCGAAGCCGCGCAGGGCCTCGGCCTGGCCGCGCAGGGCGCCCGATCCGCGGGCGGACAGGATCCACGGGGTGACGGCGGGCGCCGTGCCCGTGGTCTGCGCCGCGGCCTGCGGGGCGTGCTCCAGGATGACGTGGGCGTTGGTGCCGCTGATGCCGAAGGAGGAGACGGCGGCCCGGCGGGCCCGCTCCGTGTCCGGCCAGGCGCGCTCCTCGGTGAGCAGCGCGACCGCGCCCGACTCCCAGTCGATCACCGGGGAGGGCTCGCTGACGTGCAGCGTCTTGGGCAGGACGCCCTCGCGCATCGCCATCACCATCTTGATGACACCGCCGACACCGGCGGCCGCCTGGCTGTGGCCGATGTTGGACTTGAGGGAGCCCAGCCACAGCGGCTCGTCCCCGGTGCGCTCCTGCCCGTAGGTGGCGAGCAGCGCCTCGGCCTCGATGGGGTCGCCGAGGGGGGTGCCGGTGCCGTGGGCCTCGACCGCGTCGACGTCGGCGGGGGTCAGGCGGGCGTTGGCCAGGGCCTGGCGGATGACGCGCTGCTGGGACGGGCCGTTGGGGGCGGTCAGGCCGTTGGACGCGCCGTCCTGGTTGACGGCGGTGCCGCGGACGACGGCGAGGATGTTGTGCCCGTTGCGCTGCGCGTCGGAGAGCCGCTCCACCAGAAGCAGACCGACGCCCTCGGCCCAGCCGGTGCCGTCGGCGCCCGCGGAGAAGGACTTCGAGCGGCCGTCGGGGGCCAGGCCCCGCTGGCGGCTGAACTCGACGAACGTGCCCGGCGTGGACATGACGGTCACACCGCCGGCGAGCGCCATGTCGCACTCGCCCGCCCGCAGGGCCTGCGCGGCGAGGTGCAGGGCCACCAGCGAGGAGGAGCAGGCGGTGTCCACGGTGATGGACGGGCCGGTCAGCCCGAAGGTGTAGGAGAGGCGGCCGGAGATGACGCTTCCGGTGTTGCCGGTGAGCAGGATGCCCTCCAGCTCCTCCGGCATCTGCCCGACCTTGGGCGCGTAGTCGTGGTACATGACGCCGGTGAAGACGCCGGTCTGGCTGCCCTTCAGGTCGGCCGGGTCGATCCCGGAGCGTTCGAAGGTCTCCCAGGCCGTCTCCAGCAGCAGGCGCTGCTGCGGGTCCATGCTGAGGGCCTCGCGCGGCGAGATCCCGAAGAAGCCGGGGTCGAACTCGTCGGCGTCGTGCAGGAAGCCGCCGTGGCGGACGTACGTCTTGCCGGCCCGCTCCGGGTCCGGGTCGTACAGGTCCTCGTCCCAGCCGCGGTTCTCGGGCAGGCCGGTGATGGCGTCCGTACCGGAGGCGACGAGCCGCCACAGGTCCTCGGGCGAGGCGACGCCGCCGGGGTAGCGGCAGGCCATGGCGACGATGGCGATGGGCTCGTCGGCGGTCGCGGCCGTGACGGCGCGGACCGTGCCGGCGGCGGCGCCCGCGTCGTCGGACAGTTCGGCCACCAGGTGCTCGACGAGCGCCTTGGGCGTCGGGTAGTCGAAGACGAGCGCGCTCGAAAGGCGCAGGCCGGTCGCCGAGTTGAGGCGGTTGCGGAGCTCGACGGAGGTGAGGGAGTCGAAGCCCAGCTCCTTGAAGGCGCGCTCCTGGCCGACGGCGGCCGCGTCACCGTGGCCGAGTACGGCGGCCACTTGGGCGCCGACCAGGTCGGTGAGCACCCGCAGCCGTTCGGCGGGGGTCAGCGGGGCGAGCCGCTGCCGCAGCGGCGCGGCGGCCGTGTCGCGGGCGGCGGCGCGGGCCCGGCGGGCCGGGCGCGGCGCGAGGTCCTTCAGCAGGGCGTGGACGTCGCCGCGTTCGGCCTGGGCGCGCAGCTGGGCGGTGTCCAGGTGCATCGGGACGAGCAGGGCCTGCTCGCGGCCGGGGCGGACGGCGGCGTCGAACAGGGCCAGTCCGTCGGCCTGCGCGAGCGGGGCGACGCCGGCCCGCGCCATGCGGGCGATGCCGGTGCCGTCGAGGCTGTCGGCCATGCCTCCGCCCTGCTCCCACAGGCCCCAGGCGAGGGCGGTCGCGGGCAGTCCGGCGGCCCGGCGGTGGTGGGCGAGGGCGTCCTGGAAGGTGTTGGCGGCGGCGTAGTTGCCCTGGCCGGCGGCGCCGATCAGACCGGAGATCGAGGAGAAGAGGACGAAGGCGTCCAGCTCCAGGCCGGCGGTCAGCTCGTGCAGGTGCCAGGCCGCGTCGACCTTGGGCCGCAGGACCCGCTCCAGCTGGTCGGCCGTCAGCCCCTGGACGACGCCGTCGTCCAGGACACCGGCGGTGTGCACGACGGCGGTCAGCGGGTGCTCGGCGGGTATCGCGGCCAGCACGCCGGCCAGCGCCTCGCGGTCGGCGACGTCGGCGGCGGCCACGGTGACCCGGGCGCCGAGCCCGGTCAGCTCGGCGGCGACGTCCTCGGCGCCCGGGGCGGCGGTGCCGCGCCGGCTGACGAGCAGCAGGTCGCGTACGCCGTGCTCGGTGACCAGGTGGCGGGCGAGGAGGGCACCCAGGCCGCCCGTGCCGCCGGTGATGAGCACGGTGCCGTCGGCGGTGAACGCGGGCTCGGCCGCCCGGGCGGGCTCGTCGGCGTCGGTGCGCGCCAGGCGCGGCGCGAAGGCGGCACCGGCCCGTACGGCGAGCTGCGGCTCTCCGCTCGCGAGCAGGGCAGGCAGCGCCCGGGCGGACTCCTCGGTGCCGTCGAGGTCGACGAGGACGAAACGTCCGGGTGCCTCGGTCTGCGCCGAGCGCAGCAGACCCCATACGGCGGCCTGCGTCAGGTTCCGGGCCTCGGTGTCTTCGCCGGCGGCGATCGCGTCCCGGGTGAGGACGGCGAGGGTCGTCTCCGCGAACCGCTCGTCCGCCAGCCACTGCTGTACGAGTTCCAGTACGTCCAGGGTCAGGGCCCCGGCGGCGGCGGGCAGGCCGGCCGCGCCGGAGGTGAGGGAGTCCACCGGCAGGAGGACGGCCGACGGCACGGTGCCGGCCGCGGTGAGGGCGGCCAGGTCGGCGTGGGCGGCGATGCCCTCGGGCAGGCCCGGGACCGTGGCGGTCCCGATGAGGGCCCAGTCGGCGGCCTGTCCGGCGGCCTGTCCGGCGGCCTCGGGGGCGCCGACCGGGGTCCAGGCCAGGCGGTACAGCGCGGCTTCCTGATCGGCGCGGGCGCCCTGCAGGGATGCGGCCGACGCCTGGCGCCACAGCAGCTCGCGCACGGTGGCGACGGGGGTGCCCGTGCCGTCGGCGGCGGTGATGGCCACGGTCTCCGGGCCGGTCCAGGTCAGGCGGACCCGCAGGGAGGAGGCCCCGGCGGTGTGCACGGTGACACCGGACCAGGCGAACGGGAGGGCGCTCGGCCGGTCCGCGTCGACGACCCCGCGCAGGAGCGGGTGGAGGGTGGCGTCGAGGAGCGCGGGGTGGAGGGCGAACTTACCCGCCTCGGTGCGCTGCTCCTCGGGGAGCGCGATCTCGGCGTAGAGGGTGCCGTCGGGCGTCCGCCAGGCGCGGCGCAGGCCCTGGAAGGCGGGACCGTAGGCGTAGCCCTCGGCCTCCAGGCCCTCGTAGGCGCCGTCGACGGGGATCTCGGTCGCGTCGGCCGGCGGCCACACGAGCAGCTCGGACTGCGGGGCGCCTGCGTCGGCGGCGGCGAGGACGGCACCGGCGTGACGGGTCCACGGTCGGCCGTCTCCCTCGCCGTCGGGGCGGGAGAAGATGCCCAGCTCGCGGCGGCCGGAGGCGTCGGGTTCGCCGACGGCGAGCTGCACCTGGACAGCGCCGCGCTCGGGCAGGACCAGCGGGGCGGCGAGGGTGAGTTCCTCGACGGTGTCGCAGCCGACGCGGTCGCCGGCCTGGGTGGCGAGCTCGACGAACGCGGTGCCGGGCAGGAGGACCGTGTCGAAGACGGTGTGGTCCCTCAGCCAGCCGTGCGTCTGGAGGGACAGGCGCCCGGTGAGGATCAGGCCCTCCCCGTCGGCAAGCTCGACGGCCGCACCGAGCAGCGGGTGCCCGGTGGAGGACAGACCGGCCGAGGACACGTCGCCGGCGGCGGAGTCGGCCGGCAGCCAGAAGTGCTCGCGCTGGAAGGCGTAGGTGGGCAGTTCGACGCGGCGGGCGCCGGAGCCCTCGTAGTACGAGGACCAGTCGACCGGGACACCGGTGGTGAACAGCCGGCCCAGGGCGGCGACGAGCTGCTCGGCCTCGGGACGTCCCTTGCGCAGTGCCGGGACGGCCGGGATCTCGGTGACCTCGGCCGCCATGGCGGTCAGGACGCCGTCGGGGCCGAGTTCGAGGAGGGACTCGATGCCGCGGACCTCAAGGGTGGCGACCGCGTCGGCGAAGCGGACGGGGCGGCGGACGTGGTTGACCCAGTAGTCGACGGAGGTGAGCTCTTCGGTCGTGGCCTCCTGGCCGGTGACCGTGGAGACGATCGGGATCTGCGGGGCGTTGAACGTCAGCCCGGCGACGACCTCGCGGAAGTCCTCCAGCATCGGCTCCATCAGCGGCGAGTGGAAGGCGTGGCTGACGGTGAGCTGCTTGAACTTCACACCCAGCGAACCGGCGATCTCCAGGACCTCGGCCTCAACACCCGCCAGGACGACAGAGGTCGGGCCGTTGACCGCGGCGATGCCGACGGAATCCTCACGGCCGGCGAGCAGCGGAAGAACCTGCTCCTCCGAAGCCTGGACGGCAACCATCGCGCCACCCGCGGGCAGCGCCTGCATCAGACGACCACGCGCCGAAACGAGCGCGGCAGCGTCCTCAAGGGACAGCACACCCGCCACGTGCGCGGCAGCGATCTCACCGATGGAGTGACCGGCCAGAACCTCCGGCTTCACCCCCCACGACTCGACCAGACGGAACAGCGCAACCTCAAGAGCGAACAGAGCAGGCTGCGTGTTCCCCGTCTCGTCCAGACCCTCACCAGAGAAGATCACCTCGCGGAGAGAGCCGTCCAGGTGCGACAGCACCTCGTCGAGAGCCGACGCGAACGCCGGGAAGGCCTCGTAAAGCTCACGGCCCATACCGGCCCGCTGAGCACCCTGACCCGTGAAGAGAACACCCACGCGACCCGACCCGGCCACACCCTCGACGACCTCGTCGCCGACGATCACAGCCCGGTGGTCGAAGAGCGACCGGGACGCCACCAGCGAGGCACCGATGTCCACCGGACGGGCGTCCGAACCGGCCACGAACTCCCGCAGCCGCTCGACCTGCCCCTTCAGCGCGTCGGCGGACCGGCCGCTGACGACGAGCGGAGCAACAGCCGGGGCGACGCCCTCGGCCACGGTCTCCTCGACCGCCGGAGCCTGCTCCAGCACCACGTGCGCGTTCGTACCGCTGACACCGAACGACGAGACCGCCGAGCGGCGCGGGCGGCCGGTCTGCGGCCACTCCCGCTGCTCACCCGCGAGCTCGACCGCGCCGGCCGACCAGTCGACCATCGGCGTCGGCTCGCCCAGGTGCAGCGTCTTCGGTACGACGCCCTCGCGCATCGCCATGATCATCTTGATTACGCCGGCCACACCTGCGGCGGCCTGGGCGTGGCCGATGTTGGACTTCAGCGAGCCCAGCCACAGCGGCTGTTCGGCCGTGTGCTCCTGGCCGTAGGTCGCGAGCAGCGCCTCGGCCTCGATCGGGTCGCCCAGCCGGGTACCCGTACCGTGCGCCTCCACGACGTCGACGTCCGCCGCCGTCAGGCGGCCGTTGAACAACGCCTGCCGGATGACCCGCTGCTGGGAGAGCCCGTTGGGGGCGGTGAGGCCGTTGGACGCGCCGTCCTGGTTGACGGCGGAGCCCCGGAGCACGGCCAGCACCTTGTGGCCCTTGCGCTGTGCGTCGGAGAGGCGCTCGACGAGCAGGAGCCCGACGCCCTCGGCCCAGCCGGTGCCGTCGGCGTCGGCCGAGAAGGACTTGCAGCGGCCGTCGGCGGCGAGACCGCGCTGACGGCTGAACTCCATGAACATGCCGGGCGTGGACATGACGGCCGCACCGCCGGCGAGGGCCATGGAGCACTCGCCGGAGCGCAGGGCCTGGGCGGCGAGGTGCAGGGCGACCAGCGAGGACGAGCAGGCCGTGTCGATGGTCATCGCCGGGCCGAGGAAGCCGAAGGAGTAGGCCAGGCGGCCGGACATGATGCTCGGCGTGCTGCCGGTCAGCAGGTGGCCCTCGACGCTCTCGGGGGCCTCGGACATCCGCGGGCCGTAGTCCTGGACCGTGGCGCCGACGAAGACACCGGTCTGCGTGCCGCGCACCGACTCGGGGTCGATGCCCGCCCGCTCGAAGGTCTCCCACGCGGTCTCCAGCAGCAGCCGCTGCTGCGGGTCCATGGCCAGGGCCTCGCGCGGGGAGATCCCGAAGAAGCCCGCGTCGAACTGCCCGGCGTCGTGGAGGAAGCCGCCCTCGACGGAGTACGTCGTACGGGAGCGCTCGGGGTCGGCGTCGTAGAGGCCGTCGAGGTCCCAGCCGCGGTCGGTCGGGAAGCCGGAGATGACGTCGGCGCCGTCGGAGACGAGCCGCCACAGGTCCTCGGGCGAGCCGACGCCGCCCGGGAGGCGGACGCCGATGCCGACGATCGCGATCGGCTCATCGGCGGCGTAGGCGGCGGGGAGCGCCTCGGTTCCCGTGGTGTCGGCGTCGATGTCCGCCGTCTCCGCGAGGATGTGCTCGACGAGGGCCCGCGGGGTCGGGTGGTCGAACAGCAGGCTGGAGGGCAGCCGCATGCCGGTCGCCACGGCGAGGCTGTTGCGGAGCTCGACCGTCATGTAGGAGTCGAAGCCCAGTTCCTTGAACTTGCGGCCCATCTCCACGGCGGTCACGTCACCGAGGACGGCGCCGACGTGGGCGACCACGAGCTCGGTGACGGCCTTCGTACGCCCGTCGGAGTCGAGCCCCTGGAGCTTCTGCGCGAGCAGGCTGGCGATCACGGCGGGGGCGGGCGCGTCGGACAGCACGGTGTCGGGCCAGTAGCGCTCGCGCTGGAAGGCGTAGGTCGGCAGCTCGACGCGACGGGCGCCGGAGCCCTCGTAGTACGCGGACCAGTCGACCGGGACACCGGTGGTGAACAGCCGGCCGAGGGCGGTGACGAGCTGCTCCGGCTCGGGACGGCCCTTGCGCAGTGCGGGGACCGCGGGCGCCATCGCGGACAGGACCGCGTCGGGGCCGAGTTCGAGGAGGGACTCGACGCCCTGCGCCTCGATGGTGGCGACCGCATCGGCGAACCGGACCGGGCGGCGGACGTGGTTGACCCAGTAGTCGACCGAGGTCAGCTCCTCGGCGGTGGCCGGCTCGCCGGTCACGGTGGAGACGATCGGAATGCGCGGGGCGTTGAAGGTCAGCCCGGCGACGACCTGGCGGAAGTCGTCGAGCATCGGCTCCATCAGCGGCGAGTGGAAGGCGTGGCTGACGGTGAGCTGCTTGAACTTCACACCCAGCGAACCGGCGATCTCCAGGACCTCGGCCTCAACACCGGCCAGGACCACGGACGTCGGACCGTTGACGGCGGCGATGCCGACAGAGGCCTCACGGCCGGCGAGGAGCGGAAGGACCTGCTCCTCGGACGCCTGGACGGCAACCATCGCGCCGCCGGCAGGCAGCGCCTGCATCAGCCGGCCACGAGCCGAGACGAGAGCGGCAGCGTCCTCCAGCGAGAGCACGCCGGAGATGTGCGCGGCGGCGATCTCACCGATGGAGTGGCCGGCCAGAACCTCCGGCTTCACACCCCACGACTCGACCAGCCGGAACAGCGCAACCTCAAGGGCGAACAGAGCCGGCTGCGTGTTCCCCGTCTCGTCCAGGCCCTCGCCCGAGAGGATGACCTCGCGCAGCGAGCCGTCGAGGTGGGACAGCACCTCGTCGAAGGCGGCGGCGAACGCCGGGAAGGCTTCGTACAGCTCACGGCCCATACCGGCCCGCTGAGCACCCTGACCCGTGAACAGCACGCCCACGCGGCCGGACCCGGCCACACCCTCGACGACCTCGTCGCCGACGATGACCGCCCGGTGCTCGAACAGCGAGCGGGACGCCACCAGCGAGGCACCCACGTCCACCGGACGCGCATCCGAAGCCGCGACGAACTCCCGCAGCCGCTCCACCTGCGCACCCAGCGCGCCGGCCGTACGGCCGCTCACCACGAACGGCGTCACGGCCGGAGCCACGCCCTCGGCCGCCGGCACGGTGACCGGCGCCTGCTCCAGCACCACGTGCGCGTTCGTGCCGCCCATGCCGAAGGAACTGACGCCCGCCACGAGCGGCCGGTCGGCCTGCGGCCAGGTGCCGGCCTCGGTCTGGACGTGCAGGTTCAGCTCGGTGAGCGGGATCGCCGGGTTGGGGGTCTCGTGGTTGAGGGTGGCCGGGAGGGCGCGGTGCTTCACGGCGAGGGCGGTCTTGATCAGGCCCGCGATGCCGGCGGCGCCTTCCAGGTGGCCCAGGTTGGTCTTGACGGAGCCGACGTGCAGGGGCTGGTCCGCGTCGCGGGCGCCGCCCAGGACGGCGCCGAGGGCCGCGGCCTCGATCGGGTCGCCGACCGGGGTGCCGGTGCCGTGCAGTTCGACGTACTGGACCTCGCCGGGTTCGATGCCGGCGCGCTCGTAGGCGCGGCGCAGCACGTCCTCCTGGGCCTCGCGGCTCGGCGTGGTGAGGGAGTCGTCGCTGCCGTTGTTGACGGCGCTGCCCTTGATGACGCAGTAGATGTCGTCGCCGTCGGCCAGCGCGCGGGAGAGGGGCTTCAGGAGGACGGCTCCGCCGCCCTCGCCGCGCACGTACCCGTTGGCCCGGCTGTCGAAGGTGTAGCAGCGCCCGTCCGGGGACAGGCCGCCCCAGCGCGCGGAGAGTTCGGTGGTCTCGGCCAGGATGCTGAGGTTGACGCCGCCGACGATGGCGGTGTCGGCCTCGCCGCCCCGCAGGCTCTCGCACGCGAGGTGGACGGCGACCAGCGAGGAGGACTGGCCCGAGTCGACGATCAGGCTGGGGCCGTTGGTGCCGAGGAAGTACGAGATCCGGTTGGCGATGATGCTGCGGTGGATGCCCGTGGTGGTGTGCTGGGTGGCGCTGTCGACGCCGTCGCGGTAGATGAGCTTGGCGTAGTCGTCCCAGATGGTGCCGACGAAGACACCGAGCCGGCTGCCCTTGACGTCCGCGGGGATGACGCCCGCGTCCTCGAGGACCTCCCAGGCCAGCTCCAGCATCAGGCGCTGCTGGGGGTCCATGTAGACGGCCTCGCGGGGCGAGATGCCGAAGAACGCGGGGTCGAACTCGTCGATCCGGTCCAGGAAGGCGCCGTGGCCTTCGCCGGCCCAGCGGTCCGCCGGGATTCCGGTGACGGCGTGCCGGCCCGAGTTCAGCAGTTCCCAGAAAGACCCCGGAGTCGGCGCCTGCGGAAATCGGCAGGCAATTCCGACCACTGCGATCTCGTCATTCTGATCGACTGAGTCGCCATTTACGACGGATGCAGCGTCCATCATCTCTCAACCTCACCATAACCAAATCGACGGCATTTTCGAGATCGCGCACATTGCTTGCTCTCAGGCTTGACCCTAACGATCAACGCCCCTCTTGAGAGCCCCTAAAGTTCCCCTAGCCGGGGACTTGACATATTCGGAGCGGGCAAAAGCGGGGGGGGGGGGGCGGGGGGGGGGGGGGGGGCCCCCCCCCCCCCCCCCGGCGCCCACCAAAAAAAACCAAAAAAGACACAGCGCCGCCGGGGCGGGCGCCGCGGC